>JAYTHL010000361.1:0-3858 GCA_043732605.1 Rhizobacter sp.
CGTCGCGCGACCCGCCGTCGGCGTCCCGCGATCCGACAGCCTCTACCGGACCGAGCCCGTCCGCCGCCGGCTCGGTGGCCGGCCGCGAGGCGGGCGACAGTCCCGACACGCGCGGCGATGTCGGCCCGGCGCGCGTTCCGGGAGGTACGATCTTCGCGCACCGGATCGGGTCGAGGTCGAGGTCGAGGTCGATGCCGATGCCGACGGCGATCGACAGGCAGGCCGACATGGCGCAGCAGGCCGACTTCGACGACGGCATTGCCAGGCCGGGAAGACCGATGACCAACGCCATGCCGACCGCAGCCGCGGCGACGCCGCCACCGGCGGCCGACACCGCGGCACTGAGCCCGAGCGAGACCAGCTATGTGCAAGCGTGGATGAAGGCGACGGGGCCGGGCCGATGACATCCGAAGCCGCTGCCGACGACGCCTTCGGCGACGCCCATCGCCGTCTGCAGGACCTGCGCGCGATCCTCGAGCTCGTGATCGTCGGCCAGGAAGAGCTCGTCGGCCATCTCATCACCGCCGTGTTCGCGTCGGGCCATGTCCTCGTCGAAGGACTGCCCGGGCTCGGCAAGACGCATCTGGCCAAGGCGCTCGCCGCCGCGCTCGGGCTGCAGTGGGCGCGCGTCCAGTGCACGCCCGACCTGATGCCGGCCGACGTCACCGGTGCTGAGATCTACGTCACCGCGGCGGGTGGCGCGTCGACTTTCGCGTTCAGGCCCGGCCCCGTGTTCGCGCAGCTCGTCCTCGTCGACGAGATCAACCGCGCGACGCCGCGCACGCAGTCGGCGCTGCTCGAGGCGATGCAGGAGAGCCAGGTGACGCACGCGGGAGTCAGCCACCGCCTGCCGAGCCCGTTCTGCGTGCTGGCGACGCAGAACCCGATCGAGCTCGAAGGCACCTACCCGCTGCCGGAAGCCCAGCTCGACCGCTTCATGTTCAAGCTGACCGTGCCGTTTCCGACGCGCGATGCATTGCACCGGATGCTCGACGTCTCGCTCGACAGCGAGCCCTCCGACACGCTGCAGCCGATCGCAGGCCCCGAGGACGTGCTGCGCATCGCCCAGCTGTGCCGGACCGTGCTCGTGGCTGCGCGCTGCAAGGATGCGGCGGTCGACCTCATCGTCGCCACCCAGCCCGATCCCGGCGGCGCGAGTGCCGACCCGCGCCGTCACATCCGCTACGGCGCCAGCCCGCGCGCCCTGCAGGCACTGGTGCGCGCGGCGCGCGTGCGCGCGGTGATGGCCGGACGCGCGCACGTCGACGTCGACGACATCGCGGCGGTCGCGCTTCCCGTGCTGCGCCACCGCGTGCTGCTGCGACTGGAAAGCGAGCTCGACGGCATCGACGCGGATGGCGCGCTCGGATCGGTGATCGAGGGATGGCGAGCCCGGCTCTGATCGACGCGGCGCTGCCGAGCGAGCCGGAGCTGCGATCCTTCGCGCGCGCCGCCGCGCAGCTGTTGATCGATCGCCAGGCGCGCGCTCCCGGCGCGCGGACGATCGCGCGTCGGCCCGGCGTCGGCATCCAGCACTTCGACCACCGCGACTACGCGCCAGGCGACGAGGTGCGCCACATCGACTGGCGCCAGACAGCGCGCTTGCGGCGTCCGATCGTGCGCCGCTTCGAGTCGGAGTCGGTGTCCGACTGGACGGTGCTCGTCGACGTCAGCTCGTCGATGGCCGTGGCCGGCGCGGCGAAGGCGCGCGCCGCCGTGCGGATCGCGGCGGCGATGGCGTATGCCTTGCTGCATCTCGGGCATCGCGTCGAGGTGCTGGCCTTCGGCGGGCGCGTGCTGGCGCACTGCCCGCGCGGCCGGGGCCAGCACCACTACGCCGAGATCGCGCGTCTGTTGGCCGCGCTGCAGCCGGTGCCGTCGGGCGAGCGCTCGGCGCTCGGCGCCTGCGCACACCATGTGCACGGCACGACGTCGGTCTTCGTCGTCAGCGACTTCCTCGCCGACGACGAGATGTGCCGCGACCTCGCGGTGCTCCGCCAGCGTTGCGCGGCGTTGCATGCGGTGCAGGTGAGCGACGACGCGGAGACGGCGCTGCTCGATGCGGGCGAGTTCGATCTCGTCGACGTCGAGACGGGCGCGCGCCTGCAGGCCGTCACGGGCGAGCATGCGAGCGCGTCGGCGGGGCGTGAGCGCGTCGCGATGACGGCAAGGCTGCGCAGCTTCTGCGCGCGCAGCGGCGTCGCCTTCACCGACTGGGACGTGCGCCAGCCGTGGCAGCGCATGCTTCTCGCTCATCTGGTCCGGGCGCGATCGCATTGCTGAGCTTCCTGACGCCGCTCTGGCTCGCGGGCCTCGCGCTGCTGCCGGCGATCCGCTGGCTGCATCGCGCGGGACCGCCGCGGCGCGAGGTCGCGGTGTCGCGCCTGGCGCTCTGGCGCGGCGCCGAGGCGAGCCGGCCGAATCCCGGCGCGCGACGGCCGCCCGATCCGGCATGGCGTCGCCGGGCGCTGCTGGCGGCGCTGCTCCTGATCGCTCTCGCCGGACCGCGCTGGCCCGAGGAGCGTGTCCGGGTGACGCTGTGGATCGACGATTCGCTCAGCATGCTGACGCGTGAAGCGAGCGGGACCCGACTCGCCGAAGGACTCGCCCGCGCTCGCTCGAAGCTTGCCGAGTTGGCGCAGGCCGACGTCGACGTGCGCGTGCTCTCGGACCCGTGGTCACGTCTCGGCGCGCTGGACGACGCGACGACGGCAACCGTGCTCTCGAACGCCGGACGCAAGGAGCCCGGCCCGCCGCCGGCTGCGCTGTTGCGCAGCGACAGCCAGCAGTGGCTGCTGACCGACGGCGCCGACGCGACGCTCTTTGCGTGGCCCGGCGGCCGGCGCCCGGATCGCGTCGTTCAGGTGGCCGGCGTCACGCGCAACGTTGGACTGGAGCGCCTGTCGGCGCGCCGCCACCCGGGTGATCCGCAGACCTTGGATCTGCTGCTCAAAGTGACCAATGGAGGCCTCGCCGACGAAGCCCGCACGGTCGTCTTCTCGGCGGGCGACGTCGAGGTCATTCAGTCCGATGTCCGCCTCGCCGCAGGCGCGTCTCGCTTGGTCGAAGCGACGATGCCTGCGTCGTCGTCGTCCGTTCGCACCACGCTGCAACCCGGCGACGCGCTGGCCGAGGACGACACGATCACGCTCGACCTCGCGCCGCTGCGGCCACGTCGCGTCGCCGTCGATCCGGCGTGCGCGAAGGCTCTCGTCGCAGCGGTGGCGGCGCATCCGGCGCTGGCGGTCGTGCCACCGGGCGCGGCCGGTGCGGAGGCCGTGCTCGACTGCGGCACAGGCCTGGAATCGACCGGAATGCCGACGCTTCGCGTGATCGCCGATCGCGTGCCGTCGCGGCCGCCGGGCGCGCCGCGGTGGTCGTCGACGATCGCCGAGTCGCGTCGCGGCGAGCTCGACCGCAGTCGCTTGCAGATCGCGGCGCATCTTCAGGCGCGGCCGAACGACAGCGTGCTGCTGGCGCTCGGCGACGAGCCGGTCATCGTCGAGCGTGGCGGCAAGGCGGAGGTCGTCGAGACCTCGCTCGACATTGCATCGATCGCTTCCGGTCGCGGCCCCGAGCTGCCGCTGCTCGTGGACTTCATGTTCGGCACGCTGCTCGGTCCGGGCCTGCTCGACACGGTCGCGGTCGTCGATCGCGGTCCGCGTGCTTCGCGCGTCGCGCCGCTGCCGGAGCTCGTCGCTTCGGCAGCCGCGCCATCGACGACCGTCGCGCGCGCGAGCCGCGACCTGATCTGGCCGGTGCTCGTCGTCGCGTTGCTGGCCTTGCTCTGGGAAGCAGCGGCCTTGGCGCGTCAGGGCCTGCGGTTGAGCGCGCGCGAGGCGGCGCGGGTCACGTGAG
>JAYTHL010000362.1:0-3849 GCA_043732605.1 Rhizobacter sp.
GCGCAACGAGCTTGCCGTCGCGGTTCTGCGCCGTGACGATCACCTTGGCGCCGGGAACGAGGAGCGAGCGGTCGGCGGACTTCAGGGTGACGACGGGCACGCCGTCGGGCACGACGATCGTCTTCTCGCCGTCCTTGTAGCGCAGCGTCATCGTCCTTCCCTTGGCACCTGGCGCGACGCCCACGACGGCGGCATTGGTCATCATCGAGCCGGGCTGAAGGTCCCCGTTCGAATGGCCTTCGCCGGTGCCTCGCAGCGCCTCGGGAAAGACGAGAACTTCGAGCGCTGACAGGCTGCCTTCGGCTCCCGCGACCGATGCCGTGCCGACGAAGGTGCCGGACTGGATCTGGCCCGGGACGATCGGCAGGGCCTCGCTCACCGATAGGTTGTCGGCGAAGACGAGGCTCAGCGTCTCGCCGATCCGCTCCTCGAGAACCATCGAGCCGGCGTCGATCTTCGCGATCGTGCCGCGCAGGCGCTGGCTGGGAGTCGCGGGTTGTGCCGAGGCGCCGACGGCGCAGGCGAGTGTCAAGGCGGCGACGAAGAATCTGGTCACGGTTCGTATCCCTTTCGGTGATGGTGTGAGAGCGGTCGCGACTTGCTGGGAGACAATTCGGCGCCACTTCAACCACACGTCCTCAGGCATGACACATTCTTCGTCGAGCGCGGCACGCCGCGCTGCACTGCTCGCCCTGGCGATCGCTTCGATCGCCGTTCAGCAAGCGAATGCCCAACCCGCCGGCGCGGCCTCGGCCGCGCCGGCGAGCCTCGGCTACAAATCGCTGCGCGACGGCCAGGGCGCGAGCCCGACCGCGGCCGACACCGTCAAGGTGAACTACCGCGGCACGCTGGTCGACGGCACCGAGTTCGACAGCTCGTACAAGCGCAACGCGCCCGCCACGTTCCCGCTCGGGCGAGTGATCCCGTGCTGGACGCAGGGCATGCAGAAGATGAAGGTTGGCGGCAAGGCAGAGCTGATGTGCCCGCCGGAGCTCGCCTATGGCGATCGTGGCGCGGGCGGAGTGATTCCGCCGCGCGCCACGTTGAAGTTCGAGATCGAGTTGCTCGAGATCAATCCGAAGTAGCTCGCTCACCGATAGACGTGCTCGCCCCGGCTCGTCTTCCATGAGTTCTCGAAAAAGCTGGCGTCTTCCTCGTTGCGCGGACGCACGGCCATCAGGATGCCGCCATCGCGGATGCCCGCGTCGTATTCCTTGACGCGCTCTTCCGGAATGCCCCAGCCGATCAACGCGCCGACGATTCCGCCGGTCGCGGCACCCGCGCCCGCGCCGGCGATGGCTGCGGCGAGAGGACCGGCGATCACGAGGCCGAGGCCCGGCAACGCGATCGTGGTGCCGACGGCGGCGATGGCCGCGGCGATCGCGCCCAGGCTGCCGCCGATCGCGCCGCCGATGCCCGCGCCCTCTGCCGCCTTCGAGCCGAGCTCGGTCTCGCGGCCGGCCGCCGCGCTGGTGAAGTGACGCGCGCGGGTGTCGTCGGACATGACGACGTTGACGTCGTCGCGGGTGTAGCCGCGGTCGGAGATCGACTGATAGGCGCGCTCGGCGCTGTCTCGGTCGCGAAAGAGTCCGGTCAGCATGGCTGTGTTGGTGTTCATTGCGTCACTCCTGTTGGTTGAGACCATGGAGCGAAGCATGAAACCGGCGCTGTCCGCCTCGAAGCGGAAGCCACCGCCTGGCGGAGTCGTCGCGCGAGCGGACGCCTCGTGGGCGCGCTCCTACACAGCGGCGCTCGCGCGCCGCGGACCGTCTTGTCTCAGCGCCTGGCGAGCGACGGCTTCATGAAGTGACGGACCAGCGGCACCGTCAGCATCAGGCAGGCCGATGCGGCAAGCGCCATCGGCAGCATGGAGCCCGTCGCGTGCATCGCCCAGGCGCCGACGAGCAGCGCGGCATGTCCGGTGGCGTACAGCTTCAGTGGCCGGGCGAGAGCGGCAGGCGCTTTGTCGGACATCGCGATTCCTCCTGGACGCGCCCAGTGTGCCAGCCGCGGTGCCGGGCGCCACGCCGCGCACGCGAGGCGCGGGCTCGAAAACGTGCACTGTTGGCGCCGTGCGGGACCGCAGAGGCGCGAAGGCATCGCGCGTGCCCGACACGCGGACCCGTTGGTGCCCTACAGCCCGATGCCGATCGCCCTGCGAGAGTCGCCACTTCACTTTCGCGCTTACCGTGCGCTTGTCCATGACTCCGTCCCGCACCTGCATGACCCTTGCCATCGCTGCGCTGCTCGCCGCCTGCGGCGACACCGCGACGCTTCCCGTCGGAGCAGGCATGGGCCCGAGGCCGCAGCTGCCGGCGCCGCGCAAGGATCTGATCACCACGGTCAACATCGCACCGGCCAAGGGCTGGAGCGCAGGCGACAAGCCCGTCGCCGCGGCCGGTCTCGTCGTGACCGCGTACGCGACCGGCCTCGACCATCCGCGCTGGCTCACCGTGCTGCCGAACGGCGACGTGCTCGTCGCCGAGACGAATGCCCCGCCCAAGCCCGAGGACGGCAAAGGCATCAAGGGTTGGATCATGAAGAGAGTGATGGCCCGGGCCGGCGCCAGCACGCCGAGCGCCGATCGCATCACGCTGCTGCGCGGCCTCGGCGCCGACGGAAGTGCGGCGACGAAGGCGACCTTCCTCGAGCATCTCCACTCCCCGTTCGGCATGGCGTTGGTTGGCGGCGACTTCTACGTCGCCAACTCGGACGGCGTGGTGCGCTTTCCCTACGCGCCCGGGGTCATGACGATCGATGCGGCGCCGACGACGGTCGCGGCGCTGCCGGCGGGCCCGATCAACCACCACTGGACCAAGAACGTGATCGCGAGCACCGACGGCTCGAAGCTCTACGCGACCGTCGGCTCGAACAGCAACGTCGCCGAGAACGGCATCGCCGCCGAGGAAGGCCGCGCCGCGATCTGGGAGATCGATCGGCAAAGCGGCGCGGCGCGCGTCTTCGCCACTGGCCTGCGCAATCCGAACGGCATGGCGTGGACCGACGACGGCACGCTCTGGACCGTCGCCAACGAGCGCGACGAGCTCGGCAGCGACCTGGTCCCCGACTACCTCACCTCGGTCCACGACGGCGCCTTCTACGGCTGGCCGTACAGCTACTACGGCCAGAACGTCGACGTGCGGGTCCAGCCGCAGCGGCCCGAGCTGGTCGCCAAGGCGGTCGCGCCCGACTACGCGCTCGGGCCCCACACCGCGTCGCTCGGTCTCGTCTCGTCGGCCGGTGCAACGCTGCCCGCGCCTTTCGCCAACGGCATGTTCGTCGGCCAGCACGGCTCGTGGAACCGCCGGCCGCTGAGCGGCTACAAGGTCGTCTTCATCCCGTTCAAGGAAGGCAAGCCGGACGGCGAGGCGATCGACGTGCTCACCGGCTTCGTCACCGCCGACGGCGACGCCAAGGGCCGCCCGGTGGGCGTGGCGATCGACAAGACCGGCGCGCTGCTGGTGGCCGACGATGTCGGCAACGTGATCTGGCGCGTGACGGCGGCCGGGCGCTGAGGACGGCGTCGGGCGCGACGATCAGGCGCGCGCCCAGGTGGCCCCATCTCGCGCCGGTACATCCCCTTGGCGACGAGGCCGAGCCAGATGCCGTCGAGGACGATCACCGCGGCGAAGGCCGCGAGTCAGGCGAGGCCGAATCCGCCGGCATCGAGTCGGGAGCTCGACGCCATGCGCTATTTCGCCTTGGTCTGCGACCAGTCCTTGAGCGCGGCGAGCGTCTTCTCGACGTGCCGGCTGGGGTTCAGACTCTGGTAGTTGTAGAGCACCTTGCCGTTCGGCGCGATGACGTAGGAGACGCGGTTGGCGTAGTCGGGCTTGAGCGCCATCACCG
>JAYTHL010000363.1:0-12203 GCA_043732605.1 Rhizobacter sp.
ATTGCAGCGCGGCGACGCCGAGCCAGTCGTGGAGCAGGAAGTCGACGGTGCGGCGATAGCTCATGCGCGCTCGGCAGGCCGGGTAATCTGCCGCATCGGATCTGCGCGACGCACCCGGTCGTAGGGTCGGTCACCCTTCTCGCTGCCAAGGATCAATTCGCGAAATGAGTCCATCCAGGCCATCACCTGCTCGGCGGTCCAAGGCGGGTCATGACGCGGCAATTCGGAAGGATCGGTGTTCATGTCGTCGAAGCTCACTGCCCGTGAAGACGCCGCAACTGCTCGATGTCCAGCGCGTCGATGCTGCGTCCTGTGCCCGACTTCAGCGCGATGAGATGAGGCACGCTCGCCACCGGAATGCGAGCCGTCCCCAGAGTCTTGACAACAGCTTGCGACCGAAGCTCGTCATACGGCACGCACGGGCGCACCAGCACGTCGACCACCAGTCCTGCCGGTGTGCTCTCGCGGAGCGAGAACGCGATCATGTTCTTCTCCTTGAACCAGCGGTCGAGCAGCGAGGAATCGGTCAGCGACTGAATCGGAACCGGGAGCGACGGTGCGAGGCCCATGGCGACGGCGGCGTCGATGAAGCGGGCAAGGTTCTCGTCGGTCATCGCGAGCACGACGTCGACGTCGAGCGTTCCCCGGACGGCTCCTTGCAGCGACACCGCGAGCCCGCCCACGAGCACGTAGTCGACGCAGGCTCGATCCATGGCCGAGAAGAAGTCACCGAACTTCATTCGACTCTCCGACCGAAGCCATGTCGATGGCTCGTCAAAGGACCTCGAACACCCCCGCCGCGCCCATGCCGCCGCCGATGCACATCGTGACGACGACGCGCTTGGCACCGCGCCGCTTGCCTTCGATCAGCGCGTGGCCGGTGAGGCGCTGGCCGCTGACGCCGTACGGGTGACCGACGGCGATCGCGCCGCCGTCGACGTTGAGCCTGTCCATCGGGATGCCGAGCGTGTCGGCGCAGTAGAGCACCTGCACGGCGAAGGCTTCGTTGAGCTCCCAGAGGTCGATGTCGGCGACCGTGAGGCCGAGGCGCTTCAACACCTTGGGCACCGCGAACACCGGGCCGATGCCCATCTCGTCGGGCTCGCAGCCGGCGACGGCGAAGCCGAGGAAGCGGCCGAGCGGCTTCAGGCCGCGCTGCTCGGCGAGCTTCTCGTTCATCACCACGACCGCCCCCGCGCCATCGCTGAACTGGCTCGCGTTGCCCGCCGAGATCACGCCGCCGGCAAGCGCCGGCTTGATGTCCTTGATGCCTTCGTAGGTCGTGCCGGGACGGATGCCTTCGTCGGCGCTGATCGTCACTTCCTTGGTGCGCAGGCCGAGCTGCGCGTCGGCGACGCCGGCCAGCGTGGTCACCGAGACGAGCTCGGCATCGAAGCGGCCCGCGTCGCGCGCGGCCGTCGCTCGCTGCTGGCTCTCGGCGCCGTAGCGGTCCATGCGCTCGCGCTCGATCTTGTAGCGCTTGGCGACCTGCTCGGCCGTCTGCAGCATGCTCCAGTAGATCGTCGGCTTGTGCTCGACCAGCCACGGGTCGGCGAGCATGTGCTTGTTGGCCTCGTTCTGCACGCACGAGATCGACTCGACGCCGCCGGCGACGACGACGTCGTTCTCGCCAGCGATCACGCGCTGCGCCGCCATCGCGATCGTCTGCAGGCCGCTCGAGCAGAAGCGGTTCACGGTCATGCCGCTGGTGGTGATCGGCAAACCGGCACGCAGCGCGATCTGGCGCGCGATGTTGCTGCCGGTCGCGCCTTCCGGCGTGGCGCAGCCCATGATGACGTCGTCGACCTCGGCCGGGTCGATGCCGGCACGCTCGACTGCGGCCTTGACAGCGTGGCCGCCGAGGGTCGCGCCGTGGGTCATGTTGAAGGCGCCTTTCCAGCTCTTCGCGAGCGGGGTGCGGGCGGTCGAGACGATGACGGCGCTGGTCATGATGTGATCTCCGGTATGTGCTCCCTCTCCCGCCTTGCGGGAGAGGGTTGGGGTGAGGGTCAGCTCAGCTGAAGGACTTGCCTTCGGCCGCGAGCTTCGCGAGCAACGGCGCGGGCTGCCAGAACGACTGGTCGTCCTTCGGATTGGCGGCGAAGCGCTTCATCGACTCGACGACGTTGAAGAGCCCCTGCTGGTCGGCGTAGTTCATCGGCCCGCCGCGAAAGAGCGGGAAGCCGTAGCCAGTGAGGTAGACCATGTCAACGTCGCTCGCGCGCATCGCGATGCCCTCATCGACGATCTTCGCGCCTTCGTTGACGAGCGCATAGACGAGGCGATGCACGATCTCCTCGTCGCTGATCTTGCGTGCCGTGATGCCGAGGTCGGCGCGGTGCTTCTCGATCATGTCGGTGACGACCTTGCTCGGGATCGCGTCGCGCTTGCCGGGCACGTAGTCGTACCAGCCGGCGCCGGTCTTCTGGCCGAAGCGGCCGAGCTCGCACAACAGGTCGGCGGTCTTCGAGTAGCGGATGTCGGGCTTTTCCACGTATCGGCGCTTCCTGATGTACCAGCCGACGTCGTTGCCGGCGAGGTCGCCCATCCGGAACGGCCCCATCGCCATGCCGAACTTCTCCATCGCCTTGTCGACCTGCTGCGGCGTCGCGCCCTCCTCCAGAAGGAAGCCGGCCTGGCGCGAATACTGCTCGATCATGCGATTGCCGATGAAGCCGTCGGTGACGCCGGAAACGACCGTCGTCTTCTTGATCTTCTTGCCGAGCTGCATCACCGTCGCGAGCACGTCCTTCGCGGTCTTCGCGCCGCGCACGACCTCGAGCAGCTTCATGACGTTGGCCGGACTGAAGAAGTGCATCCCGATGACGTCTTCCGGCCGCTTCGTGAACGCGGCGATCTTGTTCAGGTCGAGCGTCGACGTGTTCGACGCCAGGATCGCGCCCGGCTTCATCACTTCGTCGAGCGTGTTGAACACCTGCTCCTTGACCTTCATGTCCTCGAACACCGCCTCGATCACGAGGTCGGCGTCCTTCAGGTCGTCGTATTTCAGCGTCGTCGAGAGCAGGCCCATGCGCTCGTCGAGCTTGTCCTGCTTGAGCTTGCCCTTCTTGACCTGCGCCTCATAGTTCTTGCGCATGATGCCGACGCCCTTGTCGAGCGCGTCCTGCTTCATCTCGAGCATCACGACAGGAATGCCGGCGTTGAGGAAGTTCATGGCGATGCCGCCGCCCATCGTGCCGGCGCCGATCACGGCGATCTTCCTGATCGCGCGCACCGGCGTGTCGGCCGGGACGTCGGCAATCTTAGTCGTCGCGCGCTCGGCGATGAAGGCGTGGCGCAACGCCTTCGACTCGGACGTGACCATCAGCGCCATGAAGATCTCGCGCTCGAGCTTCATGCCGTCCTCGAACTTCATCTTCGTCGACGCCGCGACCGCATCGACGCACTTGAGCGGCGCCGGGAAATTCCTCGACATCGCGCCGACCGTGTTGCGGGCGAACTGGAAATAGGCGTCGGCGTTGGGATAGCTCACCGTGAGCTTGCTCACGATCGGCAGCGGCCGCGCGTCGGCTCTCTCGCGCGCGAACGCAACTGCCGCCTCGACGACGTCGCCGTCGACGATCTTGTCGAACAGCTTCTGTCCCGGCAGCGCCGCGAGCATCTCGCTCTTCACCGGCTCGCCGCTGACGATCATGTTGAGCGCGGTCTCGACGCCGAGCACGCGCGGCAGGCGCTGCGTCCCGCCGGCGCCGGGGATGAGGCCGATCTTGACTTCCGGCAGCGCGATCAGCGCGCCCGCCGCCGCGACGCGGTAGTGGCAGCCGAGCGCGAGCTCGAGGCCGCCGCCCATCGCGACGCTGTGCACGGCCGCGACGATCGGCTTGCTGCTCGCCTCGAGCGCGGCGATCACCGACAGCAGGCTCGGCTCGGCACCAGCCTTCGGCGAGCCGAACTCACGGATGTCGGCGCCGCCCGAGAACGCCTTGCCGGCGCCCGTGACGACGATCGCCTTGACGGCGGCATCGGCGAGCGCGCGGTCGAGACCCTGGACGATGCCGAGCCTCGTGTCGTAGCCGAGCCCGTTGACCGGCGGGTTGTCCATCGTGATGACGGCGACGTCGCCGCGCAGCTCGTAGTTGGCGCTCATGACAACTCCTCGGTGATGCTGCCGCTCGCTCGCGGCAGAAAAAAGAACGTTCGTTCGATTCTAGGCGTCGGCCCTGGAAAACCGTTGTCCCTGCGGCGACAACGCGGTCTTGCGGCGCGGTCGGCGCAGCCCGTCAGACCTCGAGCCACTCCTTGCGGATCTCCCCGTTGGCCAGGAGCGCCGCGGGCGAGCCTTCGAAGACGATCGAGCCGTGCCCCATGACGTAGCAGCGCTCCGAGATCGCGAGCGCGATCGTCAGCTTCTGCTCGACCAGGAGCACCGACACGCCGCGCTCCTTCAGCGTCTTCAGGTAGCCGGCGACGAGCTCGACGATCTTCGGCGCGAGGCCTTCCGTGGGCTCGTCGATCATGATCAGGTCGGGGTCGCCCATCAGCGTGCGGCAGAGCGTCAGCATCTGCTGCTCGCCGCCCGAGAGCACGCCGGCTTCGGTGTGCTCGCGCTCCTTCAGCCGCGGGAACATCCGGTACATGTCGTCGAAGGACCAGCGCGGCGCTTTCTTGCCGCGCTTCTCGCCGAGCTGCAGGTTCTGGTGCACCGTCAGCTTCGGAAAGATGTCGCGGTTCTCGGGCACGTAGCCGATGCCGCGGTGGGCGATGTCGAAGGTCTTGTGGCCGAGGATCTCCTCGTTGCGCAAGGTGATCGAGCCTTCGCCGTGGACCAGCCCCATGATCGTGCGGACGGTCGTCGAGCGGCCCGAGCCGTTGCGTCCGAGCAAGGCCACGATCTCGCCCTCGCCGACCTTCAGGTCGACACCGTGCAGGATGTGGCTCTTGCCGTAGTAGGCGTGCAGGTCCTTGAGCTCGAGCATGGCGGTCCGTCGTCAGTGACCGGCGTTGGCGGCCTGCTGGTCGGCCAGCACCGAGCCGAGATAGGCCTCCTGCACGCGCGGATTCGCGCGCACGGCCTCGGGCACGTCGAAGGCGATCACCTCGCCGTAGACCAGCACCGCGATCTTGTCGGCGAGGCCGAAGACGACGCCCATGTCGTGCTCGACCGTGAGCAGCGTCTTGCCGACGGTGACCTCGCGGATCAGCTCGATGAAGCGCGCCGTCTCGCTCTTGCTCATGCCGGCCGTCGGCTCGTCGAGCAGGACGACGTCGGCGCCGCCGGCGATCGTGATGCCGATCTCGAGCGCGCGCTGCTCGGCGTAGGTGAGGTTCATCGCCAGCGTGTCGCGCTTGCGTTCGAGCCGGATCATCTTCATCAGCTGCTCGGCGCGCTCGTTGGCGTCGTCGAGTCGGGCGAGGAATTTCCAGAACGCGTAGCGGTAGCCCATCTTCCAGAGCAGGCCGCAGCGCAGGTTCTCGAAAACCGAGAGGCGCCCGAAGATGTTCGTGATCTGGAAGCTGCGCGCCAGGCCGAGGCGGTTGATCTCGTACGGGAGCAAGCCGTCGATGCGCTTGCCGTTCAGCACGATCTCGCCGCTCGTCGGACCGAAGCGGCCGCTGATGAGATTGAAGAGCGTCGACTTGCCCGCACCGTTCGGGCCGATGATCGCGACCCGCTCGCCCGGCGCCACCGCGAGATCGCAGCCGCGGATGATCTCGGTCTTGCCGAACGACTTGCGCAGGGCCTTGAGCTCGATGGCCGGCGTCGCCGCGCTCATGTCGGCTCCTTGAACGTCATCGTCGCCTCGATCTCGCCCTGGATCCGGCCCCAGGTCTGCGCGAAGCGTCGGCGCACGACCTCGAAGGCGATGACGCCGACGACGGCGACCGCGAGCGCCCCGAGCCAGCTGAACGTGCTGGCGCTGTCGAGCGTGACCCCGAGGTAGCGCAACGTCGTTTCGCCGCTCGAGCCGAACTGCAGCCGATACACCAGCTCGATCAGCGCCGCGATGCCGGCGAGCATCACGAAGGCCGTCGCCGCGAGCGCCGCGTACCAGCCCCAGAGCCGGTGCAGCTTCTTGTGCGCGGCGACGCGCAGATTCATCATGATCAGGCTGGCGATGCCGCCCGGCGCGTACATCACCATGAACAGGAAGATGAGGCCGAGGTAGAGCTGCCAGGCCTTGGTCATCTCCGAGAACAGCGCGAAGCCGACGACCATCAGCACCGCGCCGATGATCGGACCGAAGAAGAAGGTGGCGCCGCCGAGGAAGGTGAACAAGAGATAGGCGCCGGAACGCGCCGTGCCGACGACCTCGGCCGTCGCGATCTCGAAGTTGATCGCGTACATGCCGCCGGCGATGCCGGCGAAGAAGCCCGCGATGACGAACGAGAAGTAGCGCACGCGCTGCGTGCTGTAGCCGATGAATTCGACCCGCTCCGGGTTGTCGCGCACGGCGTTGAGCATGCGGCCGAGCGGCGTGCGCGTGAACGCGTACATGGCCACGGTGCAGACGAACGCGTAGATCGCGATCAGGTAGTAGACCTGGATCTGCGGCCCGAAGGTGATGCCGAGGAAGGGCGTGCCGCCGGTGCGGTTCGACGAGATGCCGCCTTCGCCGCCGAAGAACTCCGGGATCATCAGCACGGTCGCGGCGACCAATTCGCCCAAGCCGAGCGTGATCATCGCGAACGGCGTGCCGGCCTTCTTGGTCGTCACGTAGCCGAGGACCACGGCGAAGAACATGCCGGCGAAGCCGCCGACGATCGGCACCAGCGCCATCGGGATCGCAAACGAGCCGTCGGCCACGCCGAGCATCGCGTGCACCGCGACGAAGCTCGCGAATCCGGTGTAGACCGCGTGCCCGAAGCTGAGCATCCCGCCCTGCCCGAGCAGCATGTTGTACGAGAGGCAGGCGACGATGGCGACGCCGATCTGCGTCAGGATCGACTGCTCGAGGCTGCTGCGGAAGACGAGCGGCGCGACGATCAGGAGCAGCGCGTAAGCGCCCCAGACGACGATGCGTCCGGTCTCCATGCGCCGACGCACGGCGGGCGCCGGCGCGGCAACGCGGGTGGCGGCGTCCATGGCGTCAGCCCTCCCGCGTCCCGAGCAGGCCCTTGGGCCTGAAGATCAGGATCAGGACGAGCAACAGGTAGGGGAAGATCGGCGCGACCTGCGCGACCGTGAGCTTGAGCAGCGAATGGTCGGCGAGCGCCGGCGAGAGCTGGACGCCCATCGAGTGCAGCATGCCGACGAGCGAGTAGTCGAACGCGATCGCGAAAGTCTGGACAACGCCGATGAGCAGCGAGGCGACGAAGGCGCCCGCGAGCGAGCCCATGCCGCCGACCACGACGACGACGAAGATCACCGAGCCGACCGTCGCGGCCATCGCCGGCTCGGTCACGAACGTGATGCCGCCGATCACGCCGGCGAGCCCGGCGAGCGCCGCGCCCGCGCCGAAGACGAGCATGAAGACGCGCGGCACGTTGTGGCCGAGCGACTCGACCATCTCCGGATGCGTCAGCGCGCTCTGGATCACGAGGCCGACGCGGGTGCGTGTCAGCAGCAGCCAGAGGGCGACCAGCATCGCGAGCGCCACCAGCATCATGAAGCCGCGCGTCGCCGGGAACGGCGAGCAGACGACGCGCACCGCCGCGTCGGCGGCCGAGCACATCGCCGCCGGCGCCGCCCCGCTGACGAGATGGAGTCCCGTCGCCGACGAGTTGACGATCGTGAACGCCGGACCGCGCAGGATCTCGGGCGGCGGGAACTCGACCGCGGTCCGGCCCCAGACCAGCAGCACCAGCTCGATGATCACGAACGAGAGGCCGAACGTGATCAGCAGCTCGGGCACGTGGCCGAACCTGTGGACCCGGCGCAGGCAGAGGCGCTCGAACAGCGCGCCGATCACGAAGACGACGAGCGGCGCGATCACGAGGCCCGGCCAGAAGCCGGTGACCTTGGCGATCGAGTACGCGATGTACGCGCCGATCATGTAGAAGCTCGCGTGCGCGAAATTGAGCACGCCCATCATGCTGAAGATGAGCGTGAGGCCCGAGCTCAGCATGAACAGCAGGAGCCCGTAGCTCACGCCGTTCAGCATCGAGATGGTGAAGAATTCCATCGTTCCTGCGACCTGCGCGCCACGCGCAAACAAAAGAGGCCCGAGCCGCTTGCGCTCGGGCCCCGTGCGAGGGACGGACGATACGTCAGGAGGCTGACGGCCGTTTCATCTGGCAGCTCGTCGGCGTGCTCGAGACGTAGTTCGGGTACTCGGCCGCCTTGTGCAGCGTCATTCCCGTGTTCTCGACGTCGACCGGGAACTGCTTGTTCGTCTTTTCCCACACGCCGATGAAGAGCGGCTGCTGCAGTTGGTGGTCGCTCTTTCGCATCTCGACGTCGCCGGCAACGGCGCTCTTCCACTTCAGGCCTTCCATCGCGAAGGCGACCTTCACCGGATCGATCGACTTGGAATTCGCCATGGCGATCGACAGCGCCTCGAGGATGCGGGTGATGGCGTAGGTGTAGTAGTCGTCCTTGTACTTGGCCTTGAAGCCGGCGACGTCCTTGTCGGTCTCGTCGCCCATGAAGGGCAGGCCGTAACCGACCTGGAACACCTTGCCGGCGCCGTTCTGGCCAAGCGCGGTCGGCGTGCCGGTGACCGTCGTGTAATACGTATAGAACTTGCCGGTATAGCCGCCTTCGACGGCCGCCTTCACCAGCAGCGTGAGGTCCGAGCCCCAGTTGCCGGTGATGACGGTGTCGGCGCCCGACGCCTTGATCTTGGCGATGTAGGGCGCGAAGTCGCGCACCTGGGCGATCGGGTGCAGGTCTTCGCCGACGATCTCGATGTCGGGGCGCTTCCTCTTCAGGTCTTCCTTCGCGAACTTCGCGACCTGCACGCCGTGCGAGTAGTTCTGGCCGAGGATGTAGACCTTCTTGATGTCCTTCTGGTCCTTCATGAAAGAGGTCATCGCCTCCATCTTCATCGTGGTGTCGGCGTCGAAGCGGAAGTGCCAGAAGCTGCACTTGCTGTTGGTGAGGTCGGGATCGACCGCGGCCTCGTTCAGGTAGATCACTTCCTTGCCGGGGTTGCGCTCGTTGTACTTGTTGATGCCGTCGATCAGCGCGAGACCGGCCGACGAGCCGTTGCCCTGGACGATGTAGCGGATGCCGGAGTCGGTGGCCGACTTGAGCGCGTTGAGCGTCTCGGTCGGCGACAGCTTGTTGTCGATGCCCGTGACCTCGAACTTCACGCCGGCGGGGTTGTTGGCGTTGAACTTCTCGATCATGTACTTCCAGCTGTTGAGCTGGTTGTTGCCGACCGGCGCCATCAGGCCCGACAGCGGATCGATCCAGGCGATCTTCACGACCTGCCCTTGCAACGGCTTCGCGCCGCCCTTGGCCTGGGCCATGGCGGAGGTCGCCGATGCGGCGAGCGCGAGGGTCGCGCAAGCTGCCAGAACGCCTTGCGCCGATGGGTTGAGACGATGCTTCATCAATGCTCCTGATCGAAAATCCGACTGTCTCGGAAGGTAACGGATGCGGCCCGCAGAGCGTTACAGGGACTTCCCCCAAAACGGCAGTCCGTCCGGCGGCGATATTCCCGCGCCGCAGACCTTTTTCGCGGACGATGGCCCCAGGGTCGGTCAACTATCACGACCTGGGCCGGATCGCCCCGGTCGGCGGCGATAGACTCCGCTCCGTCCGGAGTGCGCTCCGTCTGAGCGGAAGCGCTCCTTCATGAAGCTGTTCCTCGACTTCCTCCCGATCATCCTGTTCTTCGGCGTCTTCAAGGTCGCCGACATGCATCCCGACGTCGCCGCGCGGTTCGCGACCGAGCACCTCGGCTTCGCCGTCCACGGCGGCCTTGTCGGCGTCGACGAGGCACCGGTGCTGCTGGCCACGCTCGTCGTCATGGTGGCCACGCTCGTGCAGATCGCGATCACCGTGCTGATGCGAAAAAAGGTCGACACGATGCTGTGGGTGACCTTCGGCCTGATCGTCGTCCTCGGCGGCGCGACGATCTGGTTCCACGATCCGACCTTCATCAAGTGGAAGCCGAGCGCGCTCGACTGGGCGATGGCCCTCGCCCTCTGGGTCAGCCAGGCCTTCTTCGGCAAGAACCTGCTGCAGGCGCTGGTCGGCGAGCAGATCGAGCTGCCACGGCCGGTGTGGCAGCGCCTGAACTTCGCCTGGATCGCGTTCTTCGCGCTGATGGGCGTGCTGAACCTCTACGTCGCCTACACCTACTCGACGTCGACCTGGGCCACCTTCAAGGTCTTCGGCCTCACCGGCCTGATGCTCGTCTTCATGGTCGCGCAGGGCTTCTACATCTCCAGGTTCCTGAAAGACGAGGAGCCCGGACCCGAGCCCGCGCCGACCCGTCCCGCCGTCCGGCTCGGGCCCGACTCGCGGTGAGCGTCTCGGCAAGCGACGTCGAAGACGCGCTGCGCGCTGCGCTGGCTCCGGAGTCGCTCGCCGTGGTCGACGACAGCGCCAGCCACGCCGGCCATGCGGGCGCCCGCGAAGGGCGCCACTTCAACGTCGCGATCTGCAGCGCGCGCTTCGAGGGCCTGTCGCGCGTGGCCCGTCATCGCCTCGTATATGATGCTCTGCAGGCCCTGATGCCACGCGGCATCCACGCCGTGGCGATCGACGCCAGCGCACCCCAGCCACGCTGAACCAGCGCACCGAGCGCGCACGATGGCCCGTCGATTGCCGACCTCAACTCCCGTCCCGCCCGAAAGGCACTTTCCATGAAGAAGAGTTCTCTCGCCGCGGGCATCGTGCTCGCCATCGCCGGCCTCGCGCCGCTCGCCGTCCAGGCTCAGAACGTCGCCGTCGTCAACGGCAAGCCGGTGCCGAAGGCGCGCGTCGACGTGATCGTCACGCAGGTGACGAAGCAGGCGCAGCAGCGCAACCAGCAGTTGCCGCCCGACCTCGAGAAGCTCGTGCGCGACAAGGTCGTCACCGACGAGATCCTGAGCCAGGAAGCCGAGCGTCGCGGCCTCGGCGCGTCGGCCGATTTCAAGTCGCAGATGGAGCTCGCGCGCCAGAGCATCCTGATCGGTCTTCTCTCGCAGGACGTCGACAAGAAGTCGACGCCGAGCGACGCCGAAGTCCAGGTCGAGTACGACAAGGTCAAGGCACAGGCGGGCGGCACCGAATACAAGGCCAAGCACATCCTGGTCGAGAAGGAAGACGAAGCCAAGGCGATCCTCGCGCAGCTCAAGGCCGGCGCGAAGTTCGAGGACCTGGCGAAGAAGAGCTCGAAGGATCCGGGCTCGGCCGAGAACGGCGGCGACCTCGACTTCGCGGCGCCCGGCGCCTACGTGCCCGAGTTCTCGCAGGCGATGGTCAAGCTGAAGAAAGGCGAGTACACCGACGTGCCGGTGAAGACGCAGTTCGGCTATCACATCATCCGGCTCGAGGACACGCGCGCCACGCAGTTCCCGCCGCTGGCCGAGGTCAAGGCGCAGATCCAGCAGCGCCTGGCCCAGCAGAAGGCCGGCGCGTTCCGCGACGAGTTGCGCGCCAAGGCGAAGACGGACTACAAGTTCACGAACTGACCGGTGCGAGGCACCCGGTCATCCTGAGCGAAGCGAAGGATCCCAGGCCGGCTCTGCGAGGCTGACCCGCCCGGCCTCGATCCGCAGTTGCTCGTCGCATCGCTTGGCGAGCGAAGTGTCGTGGGTGACGAGCACCAGCGTCGTCCCGACCTCGCGGTTGAGCTCCAGCATCAGCGCCATCACGGTCTCGCCGGTGGCGAAGTCGAGGCTGCCTGTCGGCTCGTCGGCGAGCAACAGCATCGGCCGGACGACGAAGGCGCGAGCCAGCGCCACACGCTGCTGCTCACCGCCGGAGAGCACCCGCGGATAGTGGCGCAGGCGCTCGCCCAGGCCGACGCGCTTCAGCATCTCGGTTGCGAGCACGCGCGCATCCGACCGGCCTTGCAGCTCGAGCGGCAGCATGACGTTCTCGAGCGCGTTGAGGTTGCCGAGCAGCTGAAAGCTCTGGAACACGAAGCCGACCTTGGCCGCGCGGACGGCCGCCCGCGCGTCCTCGTCGATGGTGAAGAGATCGACGCCATCGAGCCGCACCGTTCCGGTCGTCGGCGTGTCGAGCCCGGCGATGATCGACAGCAAGGTGCTCTTGCCCGAGCCCGACGCGCCCACGATCGCCACCGAGCGATGTCGCGGCAGGGTGAAATCGATCTCGTGGAGAATCGTCAACGTCCCCG
>JAYTHL010000364.1:0-3839 GCA_043732605.1 Rhizobacter sp.
GCTCGCGTTCGGCGACAAGGTCGAGGGCTCGACGGCGAGCCTGCCGGTCAAGCTCGCGGTCGCGCTGCTCGCCGATCGCCACGGCGTGATCGATCTCGACCTGCCCGTCAGCGGCTCGATCAACGATCCGCAGTTCTCGCTCGGCGGGATCATCTTGAAGGTCATCACCAACCTGATCGTCAAGGCGGTGACCGCGCCGTTCTCGCTGCTCGCGTCGGCGTTCGGCGGCATCGGCAGCGAGGCCTCGACGATCGAGTTCGCGCCAGGAACGGCGACGCTGACTCCGGCGGCGAAGGAGACGCTCGACAAGATCGCCAAGGCGCTCGCCGACCGGCCGGCGATCAACCTCACCGTCACCGGCGAGAGCCGACTCGACATCGAGAAGGACGCGTGGAAGCAAGAGCGGCTGCGCCAGATCGTGCGCGCCGAGAAGCGCCGCCGCGCGATCGCCGGCGGCGCGAGCCCGGAGGCCGAGATCGTCGTCGGCGAGGCGGAGTATCCCGAGCTGCTGAAAGAGGTCTACAAACGCGCCGACATGGTCAAGCCGAAGAACGTGATCGGCCTCGCGAAAGATCTGCCGACGAGCGAGATGGAAGCGCTGCTGCTCGCCAACGTCGTCGTCGCCGACGACGCGATGCAGCAGCTCGCAGTGCGCCGCGGCGTCGCGGTGCGCGACTACCTCGCGACCAGGGAGATCGCGATCGGGCGGCTCTTTCTCGGCGCGCCGAAGGTCGCGAGCGCCGACGCGTCGTGGCGGCCGCGTGCGGATCTCAAGCTCGCGGCCAACTGAGGCGCGTGGCCGATCCCGCCGCGCCGTCCGCCTGCCTGAACTGCGGCGCGCCCTTCGCCGCGCCGAGGCCGACGTTCTGCCAGTCGTGCGGACAGGAGACGACGGTCCGGCCGCCGACGCTCGGCGAGTTCGCGCAGCAGTTCGGTGACGCCTGCTTCTCGACCGAAGGCGCGCTCTGGCGCACCCTCGCGCTGTCGCTCTTCAGGCCGGGCGAGCTGACTCGGCAATATCTGGCCGGCCGGCGCAGGCACTACGTGCTACCGCTGCGGCTCTACCTGACCGTGAGCGTCACGGTCCTGCTCGCGTTGCGCCTGATGGTGGCGATGCAGCCGGCCATCGATGCCAAACAGGCCGAGCTGCTCCAGGACGGACCGCCGTCGCTCGATCTCGACATCGGCATCGCACGCGTCGCGGTCGAGGACGGCCGCTTCGTCTGCGAAGGCCTGCCGGCCTGGCTGTGCGGACGTCTGCAGAAGCGCGCGGTGCTCGACCCGCAGGCCGTGGTCGAGGACTTCCGGCTCGTGCGCGAGCGGCTCGCCGCCAACCGGGGCGCGGCGATGTTCGTGCTGATGCCGAGCTTCGCGTCCGGACTCTGGCTGCTCTTTCGCGACCGCCACCTGCGCTACACCGAGCAACTCGTCTTCGCTCTGCACCTGCACGCGTCTGGTTCATCGCGACCCTGCTGCTGCAGGTCGACTTCGCGCCGACCGAGACGGTGGCGCTGCTCGCGATTCCGATCTACGCGGTGCTCGCGATGCGGCGTGTCGACGGGGGCAGCCGGGCCGGGCTGGCGCTGCGTGCCACGGTGCGCTCGATGGCCTACGCGCTCGTCGGCTTGGCAATCGTCACGCTCGCGCCGATCGCGCTGCTGGCGTGAGGTCGCGTCGCAGCGTTCACCGGCGCCCGAGCGCGAGCCCGCGTTCCTCGCGCAGGACGGCGCCCGGCGTGTCGACGTCGCCGGGCTTCAGACGGTCGAGGCGATAGAGGCCGAGCCCGCCCGGCGCCGGCAGGGCGTGCGGCGCCGGCGCCTCGAGGTACCAGCCGAAGCTCGGCAGATTGACGTTGGCCTGCGTGCCGGCGGGCGCGCGGGGACTCGCCCCGCGCGCCGCTTCGGCGAGCCGCCGCACCGGACCTTGCAGCGTCTCGCCCCACCACGGCACGACGGCGGCGACGAGGAACAGGGCGACGACGGCGGCGCCGAGCGGCGCGCGCATCGCTGCAGGCCACGCGGCGGTCGCGGGCCGGCACTCGATCGCGGCGACGAGCGCCGCCCCGACCACCGCCCCGACCACATAGACCGTCGACGGTGCCGGCGCGGTCTCGATCAGCGATCGGTACAACCCCGGCGCGCGGCGCGCGGCGATCGCCATGCCGATCCACGGCGTCGCGCAGAGAACGAGCAGCGTCGCCGCGAACGTCGTCCAGAGCGCGATGCGCAGCGCGCGCGACGGCGCGTCGGCGAGGAGGCGTCCGCCGAGCAGCGCTAACGGCGTGTAGCCGTAGAGCATGTAGTGCGGCAGCTTGGTGCCCGAGAGCGAGAAGAAGATCAGCACGAAGGCGCTCCAGCAGACCAGCCAGCGCGTCACCGGCTCGCTCCACAGCCGCTTCAGTCGCGGCAGCAAGGCGATCAGCAGCGGCGTCCACGGCAGCGCGATCAGCGGCAGCGCGATCGCGTAGTAGAGCGGCCCGCCGGCATGGCCTTCCAGTGTGCCGGTGAAGCGGCCGACGTTGTGCTTCATGACGAAGCCGTCGACGAACGCCTGGCCGTGGCGATGGAGCGCGTAGATGTACCAGGGCGCGGCGACGCCGACGAGGATCAGCCACCCGACCGGATCCGACGCGGCGCGCACGATCGGCTTCCATTCGCGCGACAGCACGGCCCAGACGACGATCGCGCCGCCTGGCACGAGAAGCGCGATCGGGCCCTTGTCGAGGATGCCGAGCGCGGCCCAGAACGCGGCCCAGCGCAGCGGTGCCTTCGCGCCGGTCTCGACATGGCGCCAGAGCGCGAACGCTGCGAGCGCGAGCAGCAGGTTGAGGAGCGCGTCGGCGGTCGCGGCGCGACCGATCGCGATCACGCCGACCGAGGTTCCGAGGATCGCCGCCGCACACCAGGCGGCGCGCGGGCCGAAGCGCGGCGCCGCGAAGCGCGCGACCGCGACGCACCACAGGAATCCGCAGACCGCCGACGGCAGTCGCACGGCCGCATCGCTCTTGCCGAGGACGAGGATGCTCGCCGCCTGCAGCCAGTAGACGAGGATCGGCTTGTCGAAGCGGTCGGCGCCGTTGAGCGTCGTGTGCAGCCAGTCGCCGCTCGAGATCATCTCGCGCGTCGCTTCGGCGAAGGCGCCTTCATCGACGTCGAAGAGCGGCGCCGCGCCGAGCGGCCAGAAGAAGATCGCCGCCAGCGCGAGGGCGAGGACGACCCAGGCGGCGCGGCTCGGCGCGCCCGCGTCGACGCCCGTGCTCACGGCCGCGACCAGCCGCCCTCCGCGCCGAAGCTCTCGACGGCCGGCAAGGCGGTGTACGACTTGGCGTGGTTGCCGTCGAAGTAGATCCGCACCAGCAGCTCGGCCAGCACGCCGGTCATCAGGAACTGCAGCCCGCCGATGACGCAGAAGAAGCCGAGCAGGAGCAGCGGCCGGCCGCCGATGCTCTCGCCCATCAGCTTCAGCACGCCGAGGTAGCCGAGCATGAGCGTGCCGATCGACGTCACCGCCAGGCCGATGACGCCGAAGAAGTGTCCGGGCCGCGAGCCGAAGTTGAGGAAGAAGTAGATCGAGAGCACGTCGACGACGACGCGCAGCGTGCGCGAGATGCCGTACTTCGACGTGCCGCGCAATCTCGCGTGATGGCGCACCGGCACCTCGCCCATGCGGTCGGGCGAGGTCACCGTCGCGAGCCATGCGGGGATGAAGCGATGCATCTCGCCGTAGAGCCGCACCTGCTTCAGCACCGAGGCGCGGAACGCCTTCAGGCTGCAGCCGAGGTCGTGGAACTTCAGCCCGGTGATGCGCCGGATGAGGCGGTTGGCGAACCACGATGGCAC
>JAYTHL010000365.1:0-12140 GCA_043732605.1 Rhizobacter sp.
ACGCCGTTGGCAATCGTCAGGATCGGCCAGCCGGATTCGGTCTGCCAGTAGTTGTCGATGATGGGGCGACCGAGCGCCTCGGCGATCCAGCGTGCGGTCGGCTCGTCAAGCGGTTCACCGGCCAGGAACAGCGCGCGCAACGAGCTGAGGTCGTACTGGCTCAGGTACTTCGGGTCGTGCTTCTTCAGCACCCGCACCGCCGTTGGTGCGCTGAACATCACCGTGACCTGGTACTTCTCGACGAGTTGCCACCACACGCCGGCATCGGGCCGGGTCGGCAGACCCTCGTACATGATGGTCGCCATGCCGGCGATCAACGGGCCGTAGACGATGTAGCTGTGGCCGACGACCCAGCCGATGTCGCTCGTCGAGAAGTAGGTCTCGCCTGCGGGGCTCGGCTGGGCCCCTTCCAAGGGCGCGCAGAAGATGTACTTCATGCTCGCCGCGAGCGCGACAGCGTAGCCGCCGGTATCGCGCTGCACGCCCTTCGGCTGGCCGGTCGTGCCGCTGGTGTAGAGCGTGTAGCTCGGGTGCGTCGAGTCAAGCCAGACGCACGGCACCGTCGCATCGAGATGGCGCTCGCGCAGCGTCGCGTAGGCGTGGTCGCGGCCGGCGGTCATCGGCATCGGCGCCAGGCCGCGATCGACGAGTAGCACGCTCGCCGGCTTGTGGATCGCGATGGCGATCGCTTCGTCGAGCAACGGCTTGTAGGCGATGACCTTGCCGGCGCGGCTGCCGGCATCTGCACTGACCACGACCTTGGCCTCGGCGTCGTCGATGCGGCTCGCCAGGCTCAGGCTGGCGAAGCCGCCGAAGACGACCGAGTGGATCGCGCCGATGCGCGCGCAGGCGAGCATCGCGAACGCCGCCTCGGGGATCATCGGCATGTAGAGCAGCACCCGATCGCCCTGAACGACACCGAGCGACAGCAGCACCGCCGCCATGCGCTGCACTTCCGCATGGAGCTCGGCGAAGCTGTAGACACGCTCGCTGCCGGTCTCGGTCGAGACGTGGATCAGCGCCGGCTGCGCGCCGCGCGCCACGAGATGCCGGTCGACGGCGTTGTGGCACAAGTTGGTCGTGCCACCCGGGAACCAGCGCACGAAGGGCGGCCGGCTCGTGTCGCACACCGACGCGAACGGCGTCTGCCAGTCGATCAGGCGCGCCTGCTCCGCCCAGAAGCCGTCGCGATCCTCGAGGGAGTGGCGCTGCAACGCGGCGAAGGATTCCGGACGGCTCTCGCTCACGACATCTCTTTATGGCTGCGCGCCGTCGGCATCGCGACCATCGTCGTCGGCGATGGTGGGGTGCAACCGGTGTCGCAGCACTTTCCGGGTTGGCGGTGAGCGGCGATCTTCCTCCCGGGGTCGGCCAGGACATTGCGCTCGAGCAAACGCTCGACCAGCTCGACCTTGCTGCCGACCGGATAGTTGCGCCAGATCTCCTGCTTCATCGCCGCGGGCGAACCACCGCCGTGCAGGCTGATCACCGAATACCAGCCGCCCTGGTACGACGCGGTCAGGTCCTCGATGAAGCGCGCCGCCTGGATGCGCTTGTCGTAGGGCACGTCGGGATTGGCGCGCAGCACGTCGGCGAGGTTGGCCGCGGTCTCGGGGTTGTGGTCCTCGTCGGGGCCGGGCAAGGTGACGATGAGGCCGCCCGACACGTAGTGGGCGATCCGGTGCATGTCGTAGATCTGGTTGGCGAGCAGCAGCTTGCCGATGTTGGAGAACACCGGATCGGGCATCACCGTTCCCGAGAGCGCGTCTTCGCTCGCGTACACGCTCGCCGCGACGCCGCAGGCGTAGAAGCCCTCGACGATGGTGATCAGCTGGACCATCTGCTCGCGCAGGTGCGACTCGGCGCCGGGATCGAAGCCGTTCGCCTCGCACATCAGCGCGCCGGCGCCGATCAGCAGGTCACCGAAGCCGGCGCGCGCGGCGATGCAGGTGTGACGATGGTGGGTCGCGTAGCTGTAGGTGAGATGCGACGAGTGCTCCCACTCGCCCGCCAGGAAGACGCGCTCCCAGGCGACGAAGACGCGGTCGAAGACGACGACGCCGGTCGACTGGCCGTACTTGTTCGAGAACAGGGCCGCCTTCTCGCCCGGCCGCCCTGCCGGTCGCGCGACGATGGTGATGCCGTCGGCGTCGCACGGCACCGCGCAGCAGACGGCGAAGGCGGCGTCCGCCTCGGCCATGTTGCGGCACGGCATGACCAGGAACTCGTGCACGTAGGGCGCGCCGGTGACGATCGCCTTCGTCCCCGAGATGACGATGCCCTTCGCGTTTCGCTCGACGATGTGGACGTAGCTGTCGACGTTGGCCTGCTCGTGCGGCCGCCTGCTGCGGTCGCCCTTGGCGTCGGTCATGGCGATGCCGACGGAGAGGTCCTTGTCCTGGAAGTCGTGCATGTAGGCGGCGAAGCGCTCTCCGTACGCGGTGCCCTTGTCGGCGTCGATGCGCGCCGTCGTCTGGGTCAGTGCGCTGAATGCGTCGTGGGCGAGGTAACGCTGGGCGCAGCCGGTCTCCTGGCAAAGCACGCGCACGGCTTCGAGCTTGTTGAGCAGATCGCCGCTCGACTGGTCGACATGCAGCATCCTGTTCACGGTCTTGCCGCTCGACGCCTGCACGGCCTGCATGATCGGCGCGAGCTCCTCGCGCAACGCCATGTCGTAGGTGACGCCGAGCGCGTTGATGCCCGGCTGCAGCGATGGCGCGTCGACCACGCTGTCGATGCGCTCGCCGTCGACGAACACGCGCGGTGAATAGCGGCGCAGGGAGTCGCGATAGTCGGCAGCGGTCATCGGCATGGCGGGTCTCCGGCGGTGTTTCGATCTATTGTGCCGAGCCCGCGCACTTCGCTGAAAATGCGCCCAGCCATTCCCGGAGTCGCGCGATGACCATCCTCTGCAAGCCCGACGATTGCACCCTGCTCGTCGTCGATCCGCAGACCAGGCTGATGCCCGCGATCCACGACGGCGAAAGCGTCGTCCGGCGCTGCGTGCAGCTCGCGACCGCGGCCAAGGAGCTCGGCATCCACGTCATCGGCACCGAACAGAACCCCGATGGCCTCGGCCCGCTGGTGCCCGAGATCGCGACGCTCTGCGACACGGTCCTCGCGAAGTTCCACTTCTCCGCCGTGGCCGAGGAAGGCTTCATGCAGCGCCTGCCGGCGCGCCGCAACACGCTCGTGGTCGCGGGCTGCGAGGCCCACGTCTGCGTCTTCCAGACCGTTGCCGGTCTGATCGAGGCCGGCCATGCGGTCAAGCTGGTCGCCGACGCGATCGGCTCGCGCCACCCGCACGATCGTCTGGCCGCGATCGAGCGGGCGCGCGCGCTCGGCGCCGACGTCGTCACCACGGAAATGGTGATCTTCGAATGGCTCGGCACGAGCCAGCATCCGAAGTTCAAGCGGCTGGCCCAGCTGATCCGCTGAGCGCGCCGCAGGCCGGCGCGAGCCGCTAGGGCTCCGCGCCGATCCGCACGACGATCCGGCCGCGCACGCGGCCGTCGAGCAGCGCGCTCGCCTTGGCGATCGCGCCCTGAAGGCCGACCTCTTCGCCGATCGCGTCGAGCGACGTCGCGTCGAGATCGCGTGCCAGTCGCAGCCACGCTTCCTTGCGCACGGCGAGCGGCGCCATCACGCTGTCGATGCCGGCGAGCGTCACGCCGCGCAGGATGAAAGGCATGACCGTCGCAGGCAGGTCGTGGCCCTGCGCCAGGCCGCAGGCGGCGACGACGCCGCCATAGCGCGTCTGCGCCAGCGCGTTGGCCAGCGTGTGGCTGCCGACGGCATCGACGACCGCCGACCAGCGTTCCTTCTGCAGCGGCTTGCCGGGCGCCGACAGCTCGGCGCGATCGATGATCTCCGCGGCGCCGAGCGCGCGCAGCCAGTCGCTCTCGCCGGTCTTGCCGGTCGCCGCCGTCACCCGGTGGCCGAGCCGCGACAGCAGCGCGACGGCGACGCTGCCCACGCCGCCGGTTGCGCCGGTCACGAGCACCGTGCCGTCGCCGGCGCGCACGCCATGGCGCTCGAGGGCGAGGACGCACAGCATCGCCGTGTATCCGGCGGTGCCGATGGCCATCGCCTGGCGCGCGCTGAAGGCCGGAGGCAGCGGCACGAGCCACTCGCCCTTCAGCCGCGCGCGCTCGCCGAGCAACCCCCAGCGCGTCTCGCCCACGCCCCAGCCGTTGTGCACGAACGGGTCGCCCGCATGCCAGTCGGGATGCGTGGACTCGAGCACCGTGCCGGCGCCGTCGATGCCGGCGACCATCGGCCACGAGCGCACGATCGGGCTGCGGTTCGTGATCGCGAGGGCGTCCTTGTAGTTGAGCGTCGAGCACTCGACCGCGACGAGAACGTCGCCCTCGGGAAGATTCTTCTCGTCGGCGTCGCGGACCGAGGCGCGAAAGCCGGCGTCGTCCTTCTCGAGCATCAGGGCCTTGAACATCGTTGTCTGTCTCCGAAAAGGGCGTCGCCGACTCTAGCGCAGCGAGGTAAGGCAAGGTTTCAGCGGTTGACGCGGGCGCAGCCCCTCGCCTATCCTGCGCCCCGATGCCGATCCACGCCGCCACGCCACGTCGCCCACTCGCACGCATGGCGTTCGCGCTGGCCGTCGCGCTCACCGCGCTGCCGGTGCTCGCGGCGCCGGACGACGCAGCCGATCCGCTCACGAAGATGCTGGCTGACAAAGGACTGCTCTCCGCGCCGGCGGCCGCCACGGCCGAGGTCACCGAAGGCGACAAGACCAGCCTCCTGCGCCAGGTCCACGACCGCGCTTCCGACATGGTCGTCGCCGCCATGAACTTCGTCGGCGTGCCCTACCGCCGCGGCGGGACGTCGGCCGACACCGGCTTCGACTGCAGCGGCTTCACGCGCCACGTCTTCGAGATGAGCGTCGGCCTCGTCCTGCCGCGCCGCGCCGACGAGCAGGCGCTCGCGCCGGGGCTCGTCGTCGTCAAGCGCGAGGATCTCAAGCCCGGAGACCTCGTGTTCTTCAACACCCTGAAGCGCACGTTTTCGCACGTCGGCATCTACATCGGCGACAACCGCTTCATCCACTCGCCGCGCACCGGCCAGCAGGTTCGCACCGAAGACATGAGCTTCGCGTACTGGGCCAAGCGCTTCACCGGCGCGCGCCGGGTCGACACCGCGGCGACTTCCGACAAGGCCGTTCCCGTAGCGAAGACGACGAGCCTGACGACCGCGGGCGAGTAGTCGGCGGCGCGCAGGGCGATCGGCGCAGCGGCGCCTCGCCTATGTCCCCAGGGGCACAATCGCCGTTTATGAGCGCGAAAGTCATCGCCGTCGCCGACCACCGCTATCGCGCGTCCTTGCCGCGGATCCCGGTGCGTCTCGACGCGCCGACGGGCGAGCTCCGCGACGCGCTGTCCCGGCCGCTGCGCGACCTGCGCATCTCCGTCACCGACCGATGCAACTTTCGCTGCAGCTATTGCATGCCGAAGGACGTCTTCGATCGCCACTACGAGTTCCTGCCGCAGACGTCGCTGTTGAGCTTCGAGGAGATCGAGCGGATCGCCTCCCTCTTCGCCGCGCACGGCGTGAGGAAGCTCCGCCTCACCGGCGGCGAGCCGCTCCTCAGGCGCAATCTCGAGGGTTTGGTGTCGATGCTGGCGCCGCTGCGCACCGTCGACGGCGGCCCGATCGAGCTGACACTCACGACCAACGGCTCGCTCCTCGAGCGCAAGGCCGCAGCGCTCAAGGCCGCCGGTCTCGCCCGCGTGACGGTGAGCCTCGACGCCATTGACGACGCCGTCTTCCGGCGCATGAACGACGCCGACTTCCCGGTCGCCGACGTGCTGCGCGGCATCGATGCCGCCGAGCGCGCCGGGCTCGGGCCGATCAAGATCAACATGGTCGTCAAGCGCGGCACCAACGACCACGAGGTCGTGCCGATGGCGCGCCATTTCCGCGGCCGTGACGTCACACTGCGCTTCATCGAGTACATGGACGTCGGCGCGACCAATGGCTGGCGTATGGACGAGGTGGTGCCTTCGGCCGAGGTGATCGCGCAGCTCTCGACCGAGTTCGCGCTCGTTGCCGTGCCGCCGGCGATGCCCGGCGAAACCGCCGAGCGCTGGCGCTACGCCGACGGCGCCACGGGCGAGATCGGCACGATCTCGAGCGTCACCAAGGCGTTCTGCCACGAGTGCAACCGGGCGCGCCTGTCGACCGAGGGCAAGCTCTTCCTGTGCCTGTTCGCGAGCCAGGGCCACGATCTGCGCGGCCTGATCCGCGGCGGCTCGAGCGACGCCGAGATCCTCGGCGCGATCGGCCTGATCTGGCAAGGACGCGACGACCGCTACTCCGAGTTGCGCGGCCGGTCGCAGGCGCCGTCCAACGCGGGCGAGCGGCGCGTCGAGATGCACTACATCGGCGGGTGAGCGACGCGTTCGTCATCCGCGCGCTGGTCGCGGCCGACCTCGCCGAGTACAAGCGGCTGCGCGACGAGATGCTCGCCGCCCACCCGGAGGCCTTCACCTCCGACGCAACCACCGAATCGGCCAAGGTGCCGGGCGACTATCTGCATCGCCTCGGGCTCGACCACGACGACGGCGGGCAGTTCGTTCTCGGCGCGTGGATGGGCAGGCGCCTGGTCGGCGCGATCGGCTGCGAGCGCGACGACCGCGTGAAGGTGCGGCACATCGGCCACGTCATCGGCATGATGGTCCGGCGGACGGTGCGGCGCCAAGGGCTGGGCGGCCAGTTGCTCGTCGACTGCATAGAGCAGGCTCGGCGTGCCGGTCTCGAGATGCTGACGCTCACCGTCACGGCGGGCAACGCCTCGGCCGTCCAGCTCTACGAGCGCCTCGGCTTCGTCCGCTACGGCACGTTGCGACGCGCGCTCAGGATCGGCACCGAATACCACGACAAACTGCACATGGCGCTCATGCTCTGAGCCGCCGGCAAGCGCACGTCAGACCACGTTGCGACGCGTCGCGAGACGGCGCCAGGTCTCGACGACGCTGTCTGGATTGAGCGAGATCGAGACGATGCCCTCGTCGGCGAGCCAGTCGGCGAAGTCGGGATGGTCGCTCGGCCCCTGGCCGCAGATGCCGATGTACTTGCCGGTGGCACGGCACGCCGCGATCGCGCGCGAGATCAATGCCTTCACCGCCGGGTCGCGCTCGTCGAAGTCCTTGGCCAGGAGCTCAAGGCCGGAGTCGCGGTCGAGCCCGAGCGTGAGCTGGGTCAGGTCGTTCGAGCCGATCGACATGCCGTCGAAGAATTCGAGGAAGCGCTCGGCGAGGATCGCGTTGCTCGGCACCTCGCACATCATGATCACCTTGAGCCCGTCGGTGCCGCCGGCGGACGCGCGCTTGAGCCCGTGGTCGGCGAGCATGTTGACGACCTTCTCAGCTTGGCCGAGGGTGCGCACGAATGGCACCATGACCTCGACGTTGGCGAAGCCCATGTCCTTCCTCACGCGCACGAGCGCCTCGCACTCCATCGCGAACGCCTCGCCGAAGGCTTCGCTCACGTAGCGCGACGCGCCGCGAAAGCCGAGCATCGGGTTCTCTTCCTCGGGCTCGTAACGCGAGCCGCCGATCAGCTTCTTGTACTCGTTGCTCTTGAAGTCGGAGAGCCGCACGATCACCGGCTTCGGCCAGAACGCCGCCGCGATCGTGGCGATGCCTTCGGTGAGCTTGTCGACGTAGAAGGCGCGCGGCGACGCGTGGCCGCGGGCGACGCTCTCGACCGCCTTCTTCAGGTCTGCGTCGATGTTGGGATAGTCGAGGATCGCCTTCGGGTGGACGCCGATGTTGTTGTTGATGATGAACTCGAGCCGCGCCAGGCCGACGCCCGAGTTCGGCATCTGCGCGAAGTCGAAGGCCAGCTGCGGATTGCCGACGTTCATCATGATCTTGACCGGCGAGTACGGCAGCTCGCCGCGCTCGACGTCGGTGATCTCGGTCTCGATCAGGCCGTCGTAGACGAAGCCGGTGTCGCCCTCGGAGCACGCGACCGTGACCAGCGCGCCTTCCTTCAGCGTCGAGGTCGCGTCGCCGCAGCCGACGACCGCGGGGATCCCGAGCTCGCGCGCGATGATCGCCGCGTGGCACGTGCGCCCGCCGCGGTTGGTGACGATCGCTGCGGCGCGCTTCATCACCGGCTCCCAGTTCGGGTCGGTCATGTCGGTGACGAGAACGTCGCCCGCCTGGACGCGGTCCATGTCGGCGATCGAGTCGACGATCCGCACCGGCCCCGTGCCGATCTTCTGGCCGATGGCGCGGCCCTCGGCGAGCACCGTGCCGCTGCCCTTCAGCTTGTAGCGCTGCTCGACCTTGCCTTCGCCCTGGCTCTTCACCGTTTCCGGCCGCGCCTGCAGGATGTAGAGCTTGCCGTCGACGCCGTCCTTGCCCCACTCGATGTCCATCGCCCGGCCGTAGTGCTTCTCGATGACGAGGGCATAGCGGGCGAGCTCGGTGACGTCGGCATCGGAGAGCGAATAGCGGTTGCGCTGCTCGGTCGCGGTGTCGAGCGTGGTGACGAGATGGCCGGTCGCCTTGCGCTCGTCAGCGGTCGCGAACGCCATGCGGATCAGCTTGGAGCCGAGGTTCCTGCGGATGATCGCGTGCTTGCCGCTGCGCAGCGCAGGCTTGTGAACGTAGAACTCATCGGGGTTGACGGCGCCCTGCACCACCGTCTCGCCGAGGCCGTAGCTCGCGGTGATGAAAACGACGTCGGCGAAGCCGCTCTCGGTGTCGATCGTGAACATCACGCCGGCCGCGCCGAGGTCGCTGCGCACCATGCGCTGCACGCCGGCCGAGAGCGCGACGTCGCCGTGGGCGTAGCCCTTGTGGACGCGGTAGCTGATGGCGCGGTCGTTGTAGAGGCTCGCGAAAACCTCGCGCATCTTGGCAAGGATGTCGTCGATGCCGGTGACGTTGAGAAAGGTCTCCTGCTGGCCGGCGAACGACGCGTCGGGCAGATCTTCGGCAGTGGCCGACGAGCGCACCGCGAACGAAGCCTCGGGATGGCCGGCGCTCAGGCGCTCGAACTCGCGTCGCACTTCGGCTTCGAACGCCGCCGGCAGCGGCTGGGCTTCGATCCAGCCGCGGATCTCGGCCCCCGCAACCGCGAGGGCGCGGACATCGTCGGTGTCGAGCGAGGCCAGCCGGTCGGAGATCCTGCGCGTCAATCCGCCTTCGGCGAGAAAGGTGCGAAAGGCGTGGGCCGTGGTCGCGAAGCCGCCGGGCACGTGCACGCCCGATTCGCTCAGCTGGCTGATCATCTCGCCGAGTGAGGCGTTCTTGCCGCCCACCGCCTCGACGTCGCTGTTCCTCAGGCTCTCGAACGGTGCGACGAAGGCGGTCGCCAGGTGGGTGGATGACATGGGAAGGCTCCGGGAACGTGGCAAACCGTTGCTTCCCGACCCTCGGCATGAGGCATGCCGCCCGCGAGCGCGGCGGCCCGGCGCGGCATCACGCCAACGCGGCGAGAGCGGCGTGCGGAGCGGCGAAAGCAGGAGGCGGCGGTCACGGGTCTGGGGGTCGAAACGTTCCCGATTCTAAGAGCCGCGACGCCCCGCCGCCGACAGGCCGGCGGCCCGTGCCATCATCGCCGCGATGAGCTCCGACGAACCCACCGGCCCGGGCGCACCGCCCCGGGATGCGTCAAAGGGCGCGGTGCCGCGCCACACCGTCTTCTTCGTCTCCGACGGCACCGGCATCACGGCCGAGACCTTCGGCAACTCGATCCTGTCGCAGTTCGCGATCAAGCCGCGCCACCTGCGCCGCCCGTTCATCGACACGCCCGACAAGGCGCACCAGGTGGTGCGCGAGATCAACCACACCGCGGCGGCCCAGGACGGCAAGAAGCCGATCGTCTTCATCACGCTCGTCAATCCCGAGATCCTGGCGATCGTCAAGCAGCAGTCGCATGGCCTGGTGCTCGACATGTTCAACACCTTCATCGAGCCGCTCGAAGCCGAATTCGGCATCACGTCGAACCATCGCATCGGGCGCTTTTCCGACGTCTCCGACAGCCAGGAATACACCGACCGGATCGAGGCGATCAACTTCTCGCTCGCCCACGACGACGGCCAGTCGTCGAAGAACCTCGCCGAGGCCGACGTCATCCTGGTCGGCGTGAGCCGCAGCGGCAAGACGCCGACCTCGCTCTACCTGGCGATGCAGCACGGCGTGAAGGCGGCGAACTATCCGCTCATCCCCGAGGACTTCGAGCGCGGCCATCTGCCGTCGACGCTCGCGCCGTTCAAGGCCAAGTGCTTCGGCCTGACGATCGACCCGGACCGGCTGCAGCGCATCCGCAACGAACGTCGCCCGAACAGCAAGTACGCGTCGATCGAGAACTGCCGCTACGAGGTCCGCGAAGGCGAGACCATGATGAAGCGCGAAGGCATCGCATGGCTCTCGTCGACGCACAAGTCGATCGAGGAGATCGCGACGACGATCCTGCGCGACCTGAGCCCCGACCGGCTGGCGTACTGACTTTGCGATAACCCCCCGGCTTGGGGGGTTCGCCGATGCCGAGATTGGCACGGTCCGGAGGCGCCGCCCTCGATGCTCTCGGTGAGAATGTCGGTCCGAGTTCGTCCTCCGAAACGCCACTGCGCTCTTGATGGGAATCGCGATGTTCAACACCCCGAAATCAGTCCTGTTCGCCGTGCTCATCGGCGCCGGTTCCAGCGCCGCGAGCGCCGCGCCGAACGACATGAATCCGCAGTTGCGCGCCAAGGCGCAGCAGGCGCTCGACTCCGGCGCCAAGTACCTGGTGAGCAAGCAGGGCGCCGACGGCTCGCTGCTGAGCTCGGTCGGTCTGAGCGCCCTGGCCCTGACCTCGATCCTGCACAACCCGTCGGGTTCGGCGGGCGTCGACAAGAACGCGATCGACAACTACGCGAAGTTCATCGTCTCGAAGGTGAACCCGGACGGCTCGATCGTCGAGCGGGCGCACGACGAGAGCTACAACACCGCGGTGTCGATCGTGGCGCTGACGGCGATGAAGGACCCCAAGTTCGCGCCGGTGATCGCGGGCGGCCAGAAGTACATCGCGACGACGCAGATGGCCGAGACGCGCGGCTTCACGCCGCTCAACCCGTGGTACGGCGGCATCGGCTACGGCGGCGACAGGCGGCCCGACATGTCGAACTTCTACGTCGCGCTCGAGGCGATGCGCTCGACCGCCTACGACCCGAAGGACCCGATCTGGCAGAAGGCGCTGGTCTTCGCCAGCCGCATGCAGAACCGAAGCGAGAGCAACGACCAGAAGTGGTCGGGCAACGACGGCGGTTTCGCCTACGCGCCGGGCGTGAACCTGCCGAAGATGGGCGGCGGCACGAAGTCGTATGCGTCGATGACCACGGCCGGGCTCTACAGCCTGCTGCTGATCGGCGTCGAGAAGTCGGACCCGCGCGTGCAGGCCGCCTACAAGTGGCTGACCACGAACTACACGCTCGACGCCAACTTCGGCACCGACTCGAAGAGCGCGCTCTTCTACTACTACTGCGCGTTCGCCAAGGTGATGAACGCGTATGGCGAGAAGGAGTTCGTCGACGGCAAGGGCCAGCGCCACAACTGGCGCAACGAGCTGGCGGAACGGCTGGTCGCGCTGCAGGCAGCCGATGGCTCGTGGGTCAACGCGGATTCGAAGGACTGGTGGGAAGACAAGCCCGAGCTGGTCACTTCGTGGGCGTTGCAGGCGCTCGAAAACACGATGAAGTGAGCTGCTCGCCGGCTAGTCGGCGAGCAGCTCGGCGTAACGCTTCAGGTCGACGTTGCCGCCACTGATCAGCACGCCGACGCGCTTGCCGGCCAGCTCCGATGTCATCCGGCGCGCAGCGGCGTAGCCGAGGCAGCCCGTGGGCTCGACGACCATCTTCATGCGCTCGGCGAAGAAGCGCATCGCCGCGACGAGCTCGGCGTCGCTGGCGGTGAGCACGTCGTCGACGTCGCGACGGACGATCGCGAAGGTGTAGTCGCCGAGCTGCTGCGTCTGGGCGCCGTCGGCGATCGTCTTCGGCGTCTCGATGCGGACGATGCGACCGCTGCGAAACGATTGCCGGCCGTCGTCGCCCGCTTCTGGCTCGACGCCGTAGACCTTGCAAGACGGCGCGAGCGCGCGCGCCGAGAGCGCCGACCCGGAGACGAGGC
>JAYTHL010000366.1:0-3818 GCA_043732605.1 Rhizobacter sp.
AAGCCGATCGTCGGCTTCATCGCCGGCGTGACGGCGCCTCCGGGCAAGCGCATGGGCCACGCCGGCGCGCTGATCTCCGGCGGCGCAGACACGGCCGACGCGAAGCTCGCGGTGATGGAGGAGTGCGGCTTCACGGTGACTCGCAACCCGTCCGAGATGGGCCGGTTGATGAAGGCCCTGGTCTGAGGGATGCCGCCGCCTGAGACGCGCGTTCGCGTGCCGGAGTGCCCGTGGATCTGATGTCCGGCACCGTCTGGGGCGCGTTCGGGGCGATCGTCGTCGCCAACATCCTGCTCTCGGGCGACAACGCAGTCGTCATCGCGATGGCGGCGCGCTCGCTGCCGGCGAGCCAGCAGAAGAAGGCGATCTTCTGGGGCAGCGCCGCGGCGATCGTCCTGCGCATCATCCTCACGATCGCGGCCGTGCAGCTGCTCCAGCTGCCCTACCTGAAAGTCATCGGCGCGGTCGCCCTGCTCTGGGTCGGCGTGCAGTTGCTCGTCGACACCGAGGACGAAGGCGAGGTCAAGGCCGAGGGCACGATGGGCGCGGCGGTGCGCACGATCCTGGTGGCCGACCTCGTGATGAGCATCGACAACGTGATCGCCGTGGCCGGCGCCGCCGACCGCGCGCCACAGCCGTACCGCGTTCCGCTCCTCGTCGCCGGCCTGGCGATGTCGATTCCGCTGATCATCGCCGGCAGCACGCTGCTGATGAGGGTCATGGAACGCTTCCCGATCATCATCACCTGCGGCGCCGCGCTGCTCGGGTTTCTCGCCGGCGAGATGCTCGCGACCGATCCGGCCCTCGAGCCGTGGCTGAAGCGCAACCTGGCCCACGCGGAGCTGCTGTTCGGCGCCATCGGCGCGGTCGCCGTCGTCAGCGTCGGCCGCTGGTTGCACCATCGTCAGGGCCGCACGGCGGAGGCGGCTTGAACCCAAGGCACAATTCCGATCGTCCCGTGACAGCCTTCCCTTGCCGATGATGACGCTCGAGTTCCATTGCGCCTCGGATACCGGCCGGGCGCGCAACAACAACGAAGACTCCGCCGTCGTCGACGAGGCGACGTCGCTCGTCGTCCTGGCCGACGGCATGGGCGGCTACAACGCCGGCGAGGTCGCCAGCGGCATGTGCACCGCATTCATCCAGACCGAGCTCGGTCGCTGGCTCGCCGAAGCCTCCGAGTCGGCCACCGACACCGACGTGCGCCGGGCGATGGACATCTGCGTCGACAACGCCAACCGGGCGATCTTCAACGCCGCCAACTCGAATCCGCAGTACGCCGGCATGGGCACGACGCTGGTCGTGGGCGTGTTCCGCGACAACCGGCTCCTGCTCGGCCACGTCGGCGATTCGCGCTGCTACCGCCATCGCGGCGGGCGGCTGGTCCAGATCACGCACGACCACTCGCTGCTGCAGGAGCAGATCGACTCGGGCCTGATCACCGCCGAGCAGGCCGCGTTCTCGTCGAACAAGAACCTGGTGACGCGGGCGGTCGGCGTCGAGGACACGGTGCTCCTCGAGACCCATCTGCACGACGTGATGCCGGGCGACATCTACCTGCTGTGCTCCGACGGCCTGTCGGACATGATCGACGACGAAGCGATCAGCCAGCTGCTGCAGAGTTGCGAATTACTGCCGGAAGCAGCGACCGCGCTGATCGGCGCGGCGAACGAGGCAGGCGGAAAGGATAATATCTCCGTGGTACTCGTGAGGGTGAGGGGCCCCGCGGGTGCGGCGCGGTCGTGGTGGCCGTTTCGCCGCTAGACCCGCGCCGGGGGCTTGAGGCCCCTCGCTCCAGCCGGGCGCCGGTCATAAAAGACAAAAGACTCGAGGTCTGAAGCATGGGCAAGTTGGTCGTTTCGCTGGACGGTGTCGTGATCAAGGAAGTCCAGATCACGAAGGACAAGACCACCCTCGGCCGTCGCCCCTACAACGACATCGTGATCGACAACCTCGCCGTCAGCGGCGAGCACGCCGTGCTGCAGATGGTCGGTGCCGACGTCTTCATCGAAGACCTCAACAGCACCAACGGCACCTACATCAACGGCAAGGCCGTCAAGAAGCAGCTGCTCGCCCACAACGACACCGTCGAGGTCGGCAAGTACAAGATCAAGTTCATGGTCGAGGACGGCACCGACTACGAGAAGACCATGATCATGAAGCCGGGCCAGATGGCGCCCGGCGCACCCGCCGCCGGCTACGCCTCGCCGCGGCCCTCGTCGTTCGGCGGGCTGCCGGGAACCAGCGGCAACGTCGGGCCGGCCACGATCCGCGTCATGAACGGCGCCGCGGCAGGCCGGGAAGTCGTGCTCACCAAGGTCGTCACGACCGTCGGCAAACCCGGCGTCCAGGTCGCCTCGATCACCAAGCGGCCCACGGGCTATGTCCTGGCCCACGTCGAGGGCGCGGCCCGGCCGACGGTCAACAGCACGCCGCTCGCCGGCGAGACCGTGAGCCTGAAGAACGGCGACGTCATCGAGCTCGCCGGCACGCAGATGCAGTTCGTGCAGGCCGCCTGATCCGCTCTTTCTCGCAAGCGTGAGAGTGTCGATGAGGCTGGTTACCCAATAGAATCTGCTTTCGTTGGGTAACTGCGGCAGTCGCCGATCGCGTTGTCAGCCTCGCTCTACCGACTGCACGAGCTCGCCTTTCGAACCCAGTACGCCGAGCTGAAGGAGCGCGTACGGGCAGAACCGGCATTGCTCCCTGGCACTCCTGGCGCGCTCTACGAGCGAACAGGGACCGGACATCCATACTGGTACCGCGTCTACTACGCCGCACCCGGTCGTCAGGTCGAGGATCTTGCCGGTGCGCGCGATGATGGCGAGGCTCTGGCCGCGGTGCGCGAGCAGATCGACTTCGCGAAGTGGGTGGCCCGTCAAGTCTCGGATCTGCGCAAGCTGGAATTCCAGGTTGCGGACAAGAGCGTCGCGCGCGTGCTGGTCGAGTTCCACAACCTGCGCGCGTTCGAAGCGGGGCTGGTTGTCGTCGGCACGCTGTGCTACATGGCCTGGCTGAACGAGCTCGGCGCCAAATCGGTCGTCCTGCGAACCCAGGACGTCGATCTGGCACGGCGTCAACGCCTCAAGCTCGAGGCGCCGCTCGGATTTCTCGAAGCGATGCAGGCGACGAAGCTGCCGTTCGCTGCCGTGCCGGGTCTGTCGCGCAGCGAGCCGCCGACGTCGGTCAAGTTGCCTGGAGCCGAAGGCCTGCGCGTCGACATGCTGGCTGCGGGCCGGCAGCTCGGCGCGTCCGTGGCCATCCCCGAGCTGCGCTGGCACGCACAGGCCATCCCGCACTACGACTATCTCCTGACCGGCGCCCGTGAAGGCGCGATCCTCGCCGGCGGCCACTGCATTCCAGTCCGGCTGCCGGCGCCGGAGCGGCTGGTCTGGCACAAGCTCTTCTCGAGCGCTGCTCGAACAGGTGCTCCGGAAAAGGCAGCGAAGGACCTGTTGCAGGCCGCGACCTTGGCAGCCGTCCTTGTCGAACAACAGGACGAGCCGCTCGCTCAATCGGCGAACGATGCGCCGACCGCGCTGAGACTCGCGGCGCGCAAGCGCCTGCCCGCCATGCGCAAGATTCTCGATGCGCATCCGATGGTGCTCGAGCAGATCGAAGCCGGGCTCGCGTGAGGCGAGCGCCACAGGTTGCGGCAACAGCCGCGGGGCAGCCGTGACACATTTCACGATTCACGGGCCACCGGGAGGAGCGTCACCCCGCACCCTCGATTATCGAGACTTAGGGGGTTGTGCCGCCGCCCGGCCGGACCCACCATGCTTGTCCGTTCATCATTCCGACACGCACTGCCGCTCGCA
>JAYTHL010000367.1:0-3818 GCA_043732605.1 Rhizobacter sp.
GGCAGGCGCGACCGTGCATCGGCCAGGATGCCGTCGGCCACGCGCAGGCTCGTGACGGCGCCGGCCGCAGCGGGTCGCGCACGCGCGTGCTCGCGGGCCGCGTGGGCCTGCTGGCAGGCGGCGCGCAAGGCATCGAGGCGCGGCGCGGCGGAAGCGAGCGCGCTGGAAAGCAGATCGAGCTGGCTGTGCAGCAGCACGTGGCGCTGGCGGTAGCGCTCGTCGACGGCAGCGAAGCGCGCGACCAGGTCGTTCCTGAGGCGGACCATTCGGTTGTAGGCGCCGACGATCCAGAACACGAGGATCGCGCCGATGACGGCGAGGGTGGCTTCGGTCGTCGTCATCGCACGTGTGCACCGGTCGGTGCGTCAACTCGCCAGCCAGGTGTCGTAGCCCTTCTTGCGCAGGTCGCACGAAGGGCACATGCCGCAGCCGTAGCCCCATTGGTGGCGATGCTCGCGGTCGCCGAGGTAGCACGAGTGGGTGTGCTCGACGACGAGCTCGATCAGCGGCTCGCCGCCGAGGTGCTCGGTCATCGCCCACGTCTCGGCCTTGTCGAGCCACATCAGCGGCGTGTCGATCATGATGGCCGTGTCGAGGCCCAGGCTGAGCGCGACCTGGAGCGACTTGAGGGCGTTGTCGCGACTGTCGGGATAGGCCGAGAAGTCGGTCTCGCACATGCCGCCGACGAGCACCGAGAGGCCGCGCCGGTCGGCGACGGTCGCGGCGAAGGTGAAGAAGAGGAGGTTGCGGCCCGGCACGAAGCTGTTCGGCAGGCCGCCTGCATTCATCTCGCTCTCGCGCTTGGGCGTCGGCGCGGTGTCGGCGATCTGGTCGAGCAGGCGCAGGTCGAGCGAATGGTCGCTGCCGAGGCGGCTGGCCCAGCGCGGGAACTGCGCACGCAGGTGCGAGCGCACCTGGCGCCGGCTCTCGCCCTCGATGTCGCGGCGCTCGCCGTGGTCGAAGCCGATCGTCTCGACGTGCTCGTAGCGGTCGAGCGCGTAGGCGAGGCAGACGGTCGAGTCCTGGCCGCCCGAGAACAGCACCAGCGCGCGCCGCGCGTCATGCGCCACGGACTTCTCCCTGGCCGAGGACGATCCACTTCAGCGACGTCAGCCCTTCGAGCCCGACCGGGCCGCGCGCGTGCAGCTTGTCGGTCGAGATGCCGATCTCGGCGCCGAGGCCGTACTCGAAGCCGTCGGCGAAGCGCGTCGATGCGTTGACCATCACGCTCGCCGAATCGACCTCGCGCAGGAAGCGCATCGCGCTCGCGTGCGAGTCGGTGACGATGGCGTCGGTGTGGTGCGAACCGTAGCGGTCGATGTGGGCCATCGCGGCATCGAGCGAGTCGACGACCTTGATGCTGATGATCGAGTCGAGGTATTCCTCGCTCCAGTCCGATTCGCTCGCCGCGACGAGCTTCGCGCCGCGCACGGACGACAGCGCCGCGAGCGCCGCCGGATCGCAGCGCATCTCGACGCCCTTGGTCGCGAACGCCGCGCCGATCATCGGCAGGAAGCGATCGGCGACCGCCGCGTGCACGAGCAGCGACTCGGCGGCGTTGCACGGGCTCGTCTTCTGCGTCTTGGCGTTGTCGACGATGGCCAGCGCCATGGCGAGGTCGGCGTCGGCGTCGACGTAGACGTGACAGTTGCCGTCGAGGTGCTTCAGGACCGGCACCTTGGCCTCGCGTGCGATCCGTTCGATCAGGCTCTTGCCGCCGCGCGGGATGACCAGGTCGATCGATTCCGGCGACGCGATCAGGTGGCCGACGGCAGCGCGGTCAGCGGTCTCGACGAGCTGCACCGCATCGGGCGGCAGGCCGGCTTCGGCGAGCGCCGCCTGGACGACGCGGCCGAGCGCGACGTTGCTCGCGAGCGCTTCCGAGCCGCCGCGCAGGATGCAGGCGTTGCCGCTCTTGATCGCCAGCGACGCTGCTTCGATCGTCACGTTCGGCCGGCTCTCGTAGATCATCACGAAGACGCCGATCGGCACGCGCATGCGGCCGACGCGGATGCCGCTCGGCTGCTCGCGCAGGTCGACGATGGCGCCGATCGGATCGGGCATCGCGGCGATCTGCTCGCAGCCGTCGGCGACGGTCTCGATGGTCGCGCGGTCGAGCTTCAGGCGATCGACGAGCGGCACGGCGAGGCCGGCGTCGCGGGCCGCGGCGACGTCGCCGGCGTTCGCGGCCTCGAGCGCCGCGGCGCCGTCGCGCAGGCGCCGCGCGAGGGCGCGCAAGGCAGCGTTGCGCAGCGCGACGGGCGACGCAGCGAGCGTGCGGCTGGCGGCGCGCGCATGCGTGCCCATGTGCGCGATCGTTGCCTGCAGGTCGGCCGGAGTCATGGCCGGCATTGTTTCAGAGTCGCCCGCGCGTCCCGGGGCACGGCCCGCGACCGATTTGGCATCCGCGGCCCGCGTGGCGGCCGTCGTCAGCCGATCTCGTCCTGGCGGATGCAGGCCGCGGCATGCGCCGCGCCGGCCGGCTCGAGCGCCGGCACGACCTCGGCGCAGCGGCCGATCGCGAACGGGCAGCGGGTGCGAAAGACGCAGCCCGAGGGCGGCGCCAGCGGCGACGGCAGTTCGCCCGAGAGCGCGCTGGCCGCGGCCCGGGCCAGCGCCGCGGCGCCACGGGTCGCGTCGACGCGCGGCGTGCTCGCCAGCAAAGCACGCGTGTACGGATGGCGCGGCGCCGCGAAGAGCTCGACCTTCGGCGCGCGCTCCATGACGCGGCCGAGGTACATCACGATCACCTCGTCGGCGATCAGCTCGACGACGGCGAGGTTGTGCGAGATGAAGACGTAGGCGACGCCGGTCTCGTCCTGCAGGTCCATCAGCAGGTTGAGCACCTGCGCCTGGATCGAGACGTCGAGCGCCGACACCGGCTCGTCGGCGATCACCAGGCGCGGCTCGAGCATCAGCGCGCGCGCGATCGCGACGCGCTGGCGCTGCCCGCCCGAGAACATGTGCGGGTAGCGCCGGTAGTGCTCGGGCGAGAGGCCGACGCGGCCGAGCATCGCGCGGCCGCGTTCCTCGCGCTCGCTCTTGCCGAGGTGGGTGTTGATCGCCAGCGGCTCTTCCAGCGCCATGCCGACCTTCTTGCGCGGATTGAGGCTCGCGAACGGGTTCTGGAACACCATCTGCACGGTGCGGCGCAATGCGCGCCGGGCCGCGGCATCGGCAGCGGTCGCGTCGACGCCGCCGATCGTGATCGTCCCCGAGGTCGGCACCTCGAGCAGCGCGATCTGGCGCGCGAGCGTGCTCTTGCCGCAGCCCGATTCGCCGACCACCGCGAGCGTGCGGCCGGCGGCGAGCGAGAGCGATACGTCCTGCAGCGCGCGCACGGTGGCCTTCGGCTGGAACAGGCCGCCCGAGACTTCGTAGCACTTGGTCAGCGCGTCGGTGGCGAGGACGAGATCGCTCATGGCTGCGGCGCCGCGCCGAGCGGATAGAAGCAGCGCGCCCGGCTCGCGTCGACCTCGAAGAGCTCGGGCCGCTCGACACGGCAGCGCTCCCGCACGTAGGGGCAGCGCGGCGAGAGCAGGCAGCCGGCCGGGCGATCGAACGCGCCGGGCACGGTGCCGGCGAGCGAGGCGAGGCGACGCTTGCCGGCGTTGCGCTCGGGCAGCGACGCCAGCAGCGCCTCGGTGTACGGATGGCGCGGCTGGGCGAAGAGATCCTCGGCGCTCGCGCTCTCGACGACCTGCCCGGCATACATCACGAGGACGCGGTGCGCGACCTCGGAGACGACGCCGAGGTCGTGCGTGATCAGCACCAGCGCCATGCCGCGGTCGCGCTGCAACCTGAGCAGCAGCGCGAGC
>JAYTHL010000368.1:0-3813 GCA_043732605.1 Rhizobacter sp.
TCTCGAGGGCCCGGCGCGCGCCGGTGAGCTTCACCAGCAGCGCCATGAACTGGCCCTGCTCGGGCGAGATCTGCATCCCGGCGCGCGGGTGCGCTGCCGCGGCGGCGCGCAAGTCGCGCTGCGCGGGGTGCTCGCGGACCGACTGCGCGATCAGGTAGTCGTGCAGAGCATCGTCGACGTGAAGCAGGCGGCGCGACATAGCGTCAGTGTCCTGCGGATCGCACCGGGCCGCAGGCCCGGGCGACGGCGCTCGCGGCTCAGGCGAAGATGCGACGGCGGAACGGGCTCTGCATCTGCACCGCGGGCCGGCCGTGCGCGGCGACGAGCCGTGCGATCGAGCTCGCCGCGAGTGTCAGCGCGGCGACGATGCCCCACGCACCGAGGTGCGGCGACGCGAACGAGGCGACGAGGAAAAACACCGTCAGCCCCGACCACATCGCCAGGTCGATGCGGGCTGCGCGACCGGCCGCGACGCGCGCATGAACGATCGCGAGCGCCAGCGCGAGCAGCGCCAAGCCGATGCAGGGCATGCGCTCGGACAGCGTGACGGCGCCGACCGGATGCGCGCCCGTAAACAGCATGACGGCCGCGGAGATCGGTGCAGCGACGGAGACGATCAGCGACAGGCAGCGGTTCATCATGGCGGACCCCGAAGGTTCGATGCGCAGGTCGAGGGCGCGAAGCTTTCCGACCGAAGGGGTGCAGCGTAGCGGTCGGCACACGGCCCACGACCCCCCGCGCGTGCGGGGATCGCGACAGCCGGTTCACGCGTTGTTGCTGCTGCGCGCCGCACGCCGGACGCGAACCGTGATATCCGTCACACAGGCCTTCGACTCCACACCGTCACGCAGCACGACGCCGACCGACCGCGCCCGCTCAGCATCCCGCCGTGCACTTCCCGCCCGCGTCGAACTCCATCGTCTTGCCGGAGAGCGGGACGTACACCGGCACCTTGACCGCCTTGATGAACGCTTCCGTCCTGCTGCCCGGCCGGACCTTGCCGCCCACCGTGCCGACTTCGTTCGCGTGCGAGGCGATCACCGAGGCGGGCTTGACCAGCTCGTTGATCACATAGGAGGCCTCCGCCGGACCGGTGGTGAAGCCGTCGCCCATGTTCATGACCACGAGCTTGGCCTGGTAGAAGTTCCGGACCACCAGCTCCTGGTCGGCGGTGATGCCGGTGTCGCCGGAGAGATAGGCGACGAGGCCGTTGCTGAAGCGCAGGACATAACCGGTCGCCAGGCCGACATCGCCGGCGATGCCCGCGTCCTTCATGGCCTTGCCCAGCTCGCCGCCGATGTAGTCGGGATCGATGCCGTTGCTGTGCATCGCCGTCACCGTCGCGATGCGCACGCCGCCGACGGTGACGCTGCCGCCGAAGCGCGCGAGCATCGAGTTGGCCGGGTCGCCGCCGTTCGCCTTGAGCTTGGCCGCGAAGAACGGCGGCATCTCGCTGCCGGTGACGATCTTCGACTTCTTGGCGAGCGCGATCTCGACGGCCAGCGAGTTCGGCATCGACGAGACCGACATGTCCGGGCTCTCGCAGCTGCCCGAATTCGGCGCCTTGTTGTGGGCGTTGCCGAGGTGGTCGCCGTGCATGTGGCTGACGAGGATGATGTCGATCCTGCCGAGTCGCGGATCGCCCGCGCCGGCGACCGTGCGGCCCGGGTCGTAGAGGATGCGCGTGCCGTTCGGATCCTCGAAGACGAGCGCGCGATCCTGCGGACAGAACTCGCCGTCGATGCCGCCGAGCGGCGTCACCTTCACGGTCTGGGCCAGGACGGGAAGGCTCAGCGCGGCGCCGAGGGCGGCCGCGGCGGCGATGCGGATCGGAAGGTTCAAGGACGTTCTTTCGTGGTGCCGAAAAGAGGCAAGCTACCACCGGCGTGGCATCCACGACAACGGGGTATGCGCGGGGTCGCTTCGGACGAGCGCCTCGTCAACGCTCGTCGCCCACGCGGTACAGCAGCCATTCGCCGGGGACGCCTTTCAGCACGTGCGCGCCCCGCGCCTCGAAGGCGAGGCCGGCTCCTGCCGTCAGGTCTTTCACCGTTCCCGAGACCAGCATCGCGCCGGCACCGGCCAGGCTCATCACGCGCGCACCGATGTGCACGGCGATGCCGGCGACCTTGTCACCGCCCGACTTGCTGCTGGCCGGGGTGGGAGTGCTGGGCTTCGTCGCCGGACGATGCAAGACGCGCGAGTGAAGCCCGGTCCGTCCGCCACGTAGCCGTGCGAGCAGTAGCGGCAGGCGCGCCAACAGGGCGCGTTGCCAGCCACTGTCCTTAGGAGGATGGCCGGCCCGCACGCGAAGCGCGACTCTGCGATGGCGGCGACATGCCGCGATTCGAGTCTGCGCATGAACACCTTCTCCCAACTCTCCCCCACCAGCTCGCTGAAACGCGTCGCGGTCGTCGTCGCCGTCGCGGCCATCGGCCTCAGCGCGTGCTACGTGATTCCGATCGATCCGCGCACCGGGCAGCCCTACCCGCAGACGACCGTGCGCGACGGCTACGTCGGCGCGCAAGTCCCGGTGCAGATCGTCGCGTTGCCCGTCGCCCCCGCGCTGGTCGACGTGCGTCTCTATCCGCTCAACACGCAGGCCAACAAGGGCGGCCTGCTGAAGGCCCAGGTGTTCGACAACAACGCCGGCCACGGCTCGTTCACGGTCTCCTATCTCGGCGACACGCTGCAGGGCGAGTCGACCCGCGTCGACGGCAACTACGCGGCCTTCGGCCGCATCTACCAGCAGGTGCTCGGCGCGTCGCTGCGCAGCTTCTCCGGCCGGCGCGGCATCGCCAACGCCTTCGGCGCGAAGGGCACGAACGCGCAATGCGAGTACGTGATCACCGGACCCGGATCCGGCACCGGCGTCTGCCAGTTCTCCGACGGCGCGAGCTACCAGATGCACTTCGGCGGATGACCTCGGCGCCGGGCACCGACCCGGCGCGACGATCAGCTCCGTCCCGAACGCCGGCTGCGCGGCTGCAGCTTGTCGACCTCGGCGAGCTGCTGCCTGAGCAGGATGAGGAGCGATCGCGCGTGCTCGACGGGCAGGCGCAGCGAGCTGGTGTCGGATCCCTCGTCGCGCGCCGACCGCGGCGCGACGAGCGCGTCGACGCCGATCTCGATCATTCCCTTGTCGTGCCTCGCAGACTTCAGGCGCTGGACTTCAATGTCAAAGGTCTTCACGCGACTCTCCCGCCAGTGGGCGACGGCCGATTGTCTCTGCGTGCGCGGCCGATGGTGTTCAATGCGACCTCTCGTCACCCCGGTCCGGACTTGCGATGAAGGCGAAGAAGATTGCGCTTGGCGTGTTGGCCGCCCTCGTCGTGGCCGGCGTCGCGGGTTGGTTCAGCCTCGACAAGGAGACGCGCGCCTTCCTCGCGACGCTGCCGACCAACCGCGACCTCCTGTTCTGGAGCCAGCCGCAGCGTGACGCGGCGTTCCGCGCGCTCGACCGCTTGCCCGTGCTCGCCAAGTCGCATGTCGTGCCGGCCGGCGCGACGCCGTCGCCGCTGCCGGCCGGGCCGCCGCTGCAGGTCGCGAACGTCGACGACTTCATGTCGAGCCAGCGCAGCGCAGCGCTGCTGATCGTGCACGACGGCAAGCTGCGCCTCGAGCGCTACGGCCTGGGCTTCGACGCCGGCGGGCGCTGGACCAGCTTCTCGGTGGCCAAGTCGATCACCTCGACCCTGGTCGGCGCGGCGATCCGCGACGGCTACATCCGCGGCATGGACGACAAGGTCAGCGACTACATCCCGGAGATGAAGGGCTCGGCCTACGACGACGTCAGCATCCGCCAGCTTCTGA
>JAYTHL010000369.1:0-3801 GCA_043732605.1 Rhizobacter sp.
CGCGCTTTCGTTCCCCAAAGAAGGAACGTCGGCGGCGCGGCCCTCGCGCTCAAGGACCACACGATCTCGCGAGTGAGCGCTTGCCATCCGCACGACAGATGACTGGCGCTGCGCCCAACCTCAACCGTCAGTACGGGATTCAGCAACAGCACGCCGCGCCGAGCCCAATCGTCCAGCGACCAGACCTCTGGCGCGACGAAGCTTGGGCGCGCCTGCGCGAGCAGATCGAAGACGCGCGCCAGCGACCGCGGCCGGCCGCTGCCGGCCGAGAACGCCAGGCCGTCCGCGTGTCTGGCGGTCGGATACGGATCTTGGCCGATGACAACCACCTGGACCTCCGCCGGCTCGACCAGGCGAAGCGCCCGGAAAGGATCCTCGGGAGCGATGGGCTTGTCGCCCGACGCTGCGAGGATGGCTGCACAGACCGCTCGCCGCTTTCCCCTCGTCCAGCCGGGCAACACCGCGGTCCAGGCCGGCGGCAGCGTCGCGAACGCGGCCTCGAGGTCGCTCGCAGTCACGCGACGAGTCGAGCGAGCGCGATGCCCGGATCGTCGGCGCGCATGAATGCCTCGCCGACCAGGAACGCGTGGACGCCGGCGCTTCTCAGGCGGGCGACGTCGGCAGGCGTCGCGACGCCGCTCTCGGTGACCACCAGTTGGTCGGCCGGGATCCGCTCGAGCAGCCCGAGGGTCGTCTCGAGCGACACCTCGAAGGTTCGGAGGTTGCGGTTGTTGATGCCGATGAGCGACGTCTCCAGAAGCAGCGCACGCTCTAGCTCGGCGTCGTCGTGCACTTCCACGAGCACCGACATGCCCAAACCCAGCGCGAGCGATTCGAAGTCGCGCAGCGCCGCGTCGTCGAGCGCGGCGACGATGAGCAGGATCGCGTCGGCGCCCATCGCCCTCGACTCGTAGACCTGCCACGAGTCGACGATGAAGTCCTTCCGCAGCACTGGCAATGCGCAGGCACCGCGCGCCTGCTGCAGCGCTGCAACGGAACCCTGGAAGAACGAGACGTCGGTCAGGACGCTGAGCGCTGCCGCGCCGTGCCGCTCGTAGCTCGCGGCGATCTCGGCCGGTCGGAAGTCCTCGCGCAGCACGCCCTTGCTCGGGCTTGCCTTCTTGATCTCGGCGATGACCGCGGCGTCGCCGGCGGCGATGCGCCGACGGAGCGCGGCCGTGAAGTCGCGCGGGGCGTCGCACGCCTCGGCCTCGCGTCGCACCGCGGCGAGATCGCAGGTCGCACGCCCGGCTTCGACCTCGGCGCGCTTGACCTCGACGATCCGCGTCAGGATGTCGCTCATGGCGCGACGCGTGTCGCCTCGCCCTGAAGGCGCGCGAAGCCGATGTACTCGTCGAGCTTGGCGCGCGCCGAGCCGTCGGCGAGCGCGGCCAGCGCCTTCGTCACGCCGAGCGCGAGCGTCGGCACGACGTTCGCCGCGTAGAGCGCCGCGCCGGCATTGAGGGCGACGATGTCGCGCGCCGAGCCCGGCTCGTTCGCGAGCACCGCTTCCAGCATGGTCTTCGACTCCGCCGGCGTCTCGACGCGGAGCGCCCGGTTGCTCGCCATCGTCAGGCCGAAGTCTTCGGGATGGATCTCGTACTCGCGGACCTCGCCGTCCTTCAGCTCGCCGACCATCGTCGCCGCGCCGAGCGAGACCTCGTCCATGCCGTCCTTGCCGTAGACGACGACGGCATGCTCGGCGCCGAGGCGCTGCAGCGCGCGCACCTGGATGCCGACGAGATCGGCGTGGAAGACGCCCATCAGGATGTTCGGCGCGTCGGCCGGATTGGTGAGCGGTCCGAGGATGTTGAAGATCGTGCGGATGCCGAGCTCCTTCCGCACCGGGCCGACGTTCTTCATCGCCGGATGGTGGTTGGGCGCGAACATGAAGCCGATGCCGGTCTTCTCGATCGACGTCGCGATCTGCTCGGGCGTGAGCGAGAGCGGCAGGCCGAGCGCCTCGAGCACGTCGGCGCTGCCCGACTTGCTCGAGACGCTGCGGTTGCCGTGCTTGCTGACGCGCGCGCCGCAGGCCGCGGCGACGAACATCGAGCAGGTCGAGATGTTGAAGGTGTGCGAGCCGTCGCCGCCGGTGCCGACGATGTCGACGAGGTGCGTGCGGTCGGCGACGTGCACCTTCGTCGCGAACTCGCGCATCACCTGCGCCGCGGCCGTGATCTCGCCGATCGTCTCCTTCTTCACGCGCAGGCCGACGAGGACCGCGGCCATCATCACCGGCGACATCTCGCCGCTCATGATGCGGCGCACGAGCGAGAGCATCTCGTCGTGGAAGATCTCGCGGTGGTCGATCGTGCGCGTCAGCGCATCGAGGTTGGTAATCGGCATCGAGGCCTCCGCAAGATCAGTGGACGAGGTGCTCGCGGATCGCCGCGACCGCACGATCGACGCCGGCCGCATCGACGTCGAGATGGGTGACGAAGCGCAGCCGATAGAGCCCGGTCGCGAGCACCCCGCGCGACTTGAGGTGATTCATCAGCGTCGCCGCGCGCTCGCCAGCGAGATCGGCGAAGAGGATGTTGCTCTGCGGCGTTTCGACCGTGAGGCCGGGCACGCCGGCCAGGCCTTCGGCGAGCCGCTGCGCGAGGCGATGGTCGTCGGCGAGACGATCGACGTGATGCTCGAGCGCATGCAGCGCCGCCGCCGCGACCACGCCCGCCTGGCGCATGCCGCCGCCGACCATCTTGCGCCAGCGATGCGCGCCGGCGATGAAGGCGCGCGAGCCGACGAGGGCCGAGCCGATCGGCGCGCCGAGGCCTTTCGAGAAGCAGACCGAGACGCTGTCGAACGGCGCCGCGATCGCCTTCGCGTTGGCGCGCGGATCGCCGCCGAGCGCGACTGCGGCATTGAACAGGCGCGCGCCGTCGAGGTGGGTCGCGAGGCCACGCCGCTTCGCGAGCGCACACGCCGCCGCCAAGTACTCGATCGAGAGCACCTTGCCGCCGATCGTGTTCTCGAGGCAGAGCAGTCGGCTGCGCGCGAAATGCGAGTCGTCGGGCTTGATCGCCGCCTCGATCCGCGCGAGCGCGAGCGAGCCGTCGGCCTCGTGCTCGAGCGGCTGCGGCTGGACGCTGCCGAGTGCTGCCGCGCCGCCGCCTTCCCATCGATAGGTGTGCGCCATCTGGCCGACGATGTATTCGTCGCCGCGACCGCAGTGGCTCATGATGCCGACGAGGTTGCTCTGCGTGCCGCTGGGGACGAAGAGCGCCGCTTCCTTGCCGAGCATCGCCGCGATCGTGTCCTGCAGCGCGTTGACGCTCGGGTCGTCGCCGAAGACGTCGTCGCCGACCTCGGCCGAGGCCATCGCCGCGCGCATCGCGTCAGTCGGTCGGGTCACCGTGTCGCTGCGCAAATCCACCGTCTTCATCGTCATCGTGACGCCTCCAGGAAGTTCTTCAGCATCGCGTGTCCGTGCTCGGTAAGGATCGATTCGGGGTGGAACTGAACGCCTTCGAGCGGCGTCTTCGTGGCCGCCAGATCGCGGTGGCGCACGGCCATGATCTCGCCGTCGCTCGACGTGGCGCTGACTTCGAGCGCGGCCGGCAGGCTCGAACGCTCGAGCGCCAGCGAGTGGTAGCGAACAACGGCGAAACCGCCCGGCAGCGCCACGAAGACGCCGCGGCCATCGTGGCTCAGCGTGTCGGCCTTGCCGTGCATCAGCCGCTGCGCCCGCACCACCTTGCCGCCCAGGGCCGCGCCGATCGCCTGATGGCCGAGGCAGACACCGAGCACGGCCACGCGATGCTGAAGAACTTCCTGGAGGCGTCACGATGACGATGA
>JAYTHL010000370.1:0-12081 GCA_043732605.1 Rhizobacter sp.
CTCAAGGCCGAGGGCTACGAGTTCGACCGCGCCTACGTCTCGGTACTCAAGCGCGCGATCTGGACCCTCTGGCACGCCCTCGACCAGATGGACCGCACCTGGCTGCCCGTGACCCACGAGTGGCGCCTGAACGAGCGCCACTACGGCGCGCTGCAAGGGCTGAACAAGGCCGAGACCGCGCGCGAGTTCGGCGAGGCGCAGGTGCTCGCATGGCGGCGCAGCTACGACGTGCCGCCGCCGCCTCTGCCCGAAGGCGATCCGCGCAGCGAGCGCGCCGACCCACGCTACGCCGCCCTGAGCGACGCCGATGTGCCGCGCACCGAGTGCCTGAAGGACACCGTCGCCCGAGTCCTGCCGTTCTGGCACGGGACGCTGGCACCGGCGATCGCCGCCGGCGAGCGGCTGCTGATCTCGGCGCATGGCAACAGCATGCGCGCCCTGGTCAAGTACCTCGACGGCCTCTCGGACGACGCCATCGTCGGCCTCAACATCCCGAACGGCATCCCGCTCGTCTACGAGCTCGACGACGCGTTGAAGCCGATCCGCAGCTACTACCTCGGCGACGCCGACGCGGCCGCAAAGGCGGCGGCAGCGGTCGCAAACCAAGCAAGCCAACGTTAGTCCAGCGCGATGCCGAGCGCCGTCGCGATGTCGGCTCGCAGCTGACCGGCGAGCGAGCGCCGCTCGGCGCCTGGCGCCTCGAGCGCCGGCAGGAACGTCAGCCGCACGACGACGCCGTCGCCGCAGGCCGTGCCCCACAGGCTCTGCAGCATCGTCGTCCGGCCGACGAACTCGACGGCCTCGCTGACGACGTGCGTCGCATCCGAATAGCGCAAGGCGATCGGCTGGACCGGCGTCGCTGTCGTGACCGCGGCCTGCAGAAGGTTGGCGTGGAAGGGCAGCAGGCCGTGCCCGGTCGACGTCGTTCCTTCAGGAAAGATCGCCACCGTCTGCCCGGCCGCGAGCGAGGCCGCGACGGCGTGGACGACGCGCAGCGCATCGCGCTTCCTCTCGCGCTCGAGGTAGAGCGTGCCGCCCGCGTCGACCAGCCGCGCCACCAGCGGCCACGCCTTGACGTCGGCCTTGGAGACGAAGCGCGCCTCGGGCACGACGACGTGGACTGCCATGATGTCGAGCCACGACACGTGGTTGGCGACGAGCAGCCCGCCGGCGATCGCCGGCACGCCATCGACCGCGTGCCCGATGCCGAGCACGCGCAGCATCGTCAGCGACCACCAGCGGATGCGCTCGTGCCGCGCCGCGACGTCGAGGCGCGGGAACGCGACGAGCACGATCGCCAGGCCGTGCACGCCGTGCACGACCGCGCGCACGAGGCGCAGGACACCGCGCACGCGGCGCATCATCGGCTGGCGCCGGGTCAGCGGGTCGCGTCGTAGGCGACGGCGCCGGCGACCAGCGTGCAGCGCACGCGCCCCGGCAGCTCGTAGCCCGAAAACGGCGTGAACTTGCTGCGGCTGGCGAGCGTGCCGGCCGACACCGTCCACGCCTCGTCGGGCGCGAACATGCAGAGATCGGCGACCGCTCCGTTGGCGAGTCCGCTCGCACCCTCGCCTAGCGACGGCGACGACGCGCGCAGCACAGACGCCGGCCCGCTCGTGACCGCAGCGAGCGTGCGCGCCAATCCGAGGCCGGACGACTCGCCCCACTTCAACGCCGCGCTCAGCAGCAGCTCGAGCCCCGTCGCGCCGGGCTCCGCCTCGGCGAACGGCAGATGCTTGGCGTCCTCGCCGACCGGCGTGTGATCGCTCACGAGCGCATCGATCGTGCCGTCGGCGAGCGCGGCGCGGATCGCGTCGCGGTCGCGCTGCTGGCGCAGCGGCGGCACCAAGCGCATCGCCGAATCTAAGTAGCCGATGTCGACGTCGATCAGGTGCAGCTGGTGGATGCTGACGTCGCACGTCACCGGCAGGCGCTCGGCCTTGGCGCGGCGCACGAGCTCGAGGCCGGCGGCGCTGCTCAGGCGCGTCAGATGGACGCGCACACCGGTGTCGCGCATCAGCTCGAAGATCGTCGCCAGCGCGATCGTCTCGGCGAGAACCGGCACGCCCGACAGGCCCATGCGCGTCGCAAGCGGCCCCTTCGACGCGACGCCGTTGCCGAGCCAGGCGTCGTTCGGCCGCAGCCACACGGCGTAGTCGAAGGTCGCGGCGTACTGCATCGCGCGGTGGAGCACGAGCGTGTCCTTGACCGCGACGTCGGCCTGCGAGAAGCCGATGCAGCCGGCCTCGGTGAGCTCGGCCATCTCTGCCAGCGCCTCGCCGGCGAGTCCCTTCGTCAGCGCGCCGAGCGGATAGAGGCGCGCGAGGTTGAGGCCGCGGGCGCGCGACTTCAGCATCTCGACCAGGCCGGGCTCGTCGAGCACGGGGTCGGTGTCGGGCGGGCAGACGAGGCTCGTCACGCCGCCCGCGACAGCCGCCGCCAACTCGGACTCGAGCAGCCCCGCGTGCTCGTGGCCAGGCTCGCCGAGGCGGGCGACGAGGTCGACCAAGCCCGGGATCACGACCGCGCCCAGCGCGTCGAGCGTGCGTTCCGCCGTGAAGTCGCGCAACCGCGGATCGGCCTTGTCGCCGCTCGCGACGAAGGCGATCCGGCCGGCGTCGATCGCGACCTGGCCGGCGCCGTCGCGGCCGCTCGCCGGATCGACGACGCGCGCGTTGCTGATCAGGATCCTGCCGCTCATCGCCGTGCCGCCCTCATGCGCTTGCTCATGCGCTGTTCCCCGCGATGATCGACATCACCGCCATGCGCACGGCGATGCCGAAGGTCACCTGCGGCAGGATCAAGCTTTGCGTGCCGTCGACGACCGACGAGTCGATCTCGACGCCGCGGTTGATCGGACCGGGATGCATCACGATCGCATCGGGCGCGGCGAGCGCGAGCTTGTCGGCATCGAGCCCGAAGGTCTTGAAGTACTCGCCCGCGCTCGGCAGCATCGCGCCGCTCATGCGCTCGTTCTGCAGGCGCAGCATGATGATCACGTCGGCACCCTTCACGCCCTCGGCCATGTCGTGGCAGACGCGCACGCCCATCTCCTTGAGATCGCCCGGCACCAGCGTCTTCGGTCCGACGGCGCGGATCTCGGGCGCGCCGAGCGTCGTCAGCGCGTGGATGTCGGAGCGGGCCACGCGCGAGTGGACGATGTCGCCGACGATCGCCACCGTGAGCTTGGTGAAGTCTTTCTTGTAGTGGCGGATCGTGTACATGTCGAGCAGCCCCTGCGTCGGGTGCGCATGCCTCCCGTCGCCGGCGTTGACCACGTGCACGTGCGGCGCACAGTGCTGCGCGATCAGGTACGGCGCGCCGCTCTCGCCGTGGCGCACGACGAACATGTCCGCGTGCATCGCCGAGAGATTGGCGATGGTGTCGAGCAGGCTCTCTCCCTTGGCCGTGGACGAGCGCGCGATGTCGAGGTTGATGACGTCGGCCGAGAGCCGCTTGGCGGCGATCTCGAAGGTCGTGCGCGTGCGCGTCGAGTTCTCGAAGAAGAGGTTGAAGACGCTCTTGCCGCGCAGCAGCGGCACCTTCTTCACGTCGCGCTCGTTGACGCTCAGGAACGTCCCGGCGGTGTCGAGGATGTGCGTCAGGATCGACTGGGGCAGCCCCTCGATCGAGAGCAGATGGATGAGTTCGTCGTTCTTGTTGAGCTGGGGATTGCGACGGACGAACATGGTCAGCGCCCGCCCGGCCGCCCGAAGGGCGCTGAACGCCCCCTCGGGGGGCAGCGAACGAAGTGAGCGCGGGGACAGGCCATTCGGAACGTTACCGGATTTCGAAGCTGAACTTGCCGACGTCGTCGCGGGCGAGGGACAGGCGCTGGGTCGCGGGCAGCTCGATCGTCGCCGGCGCGCACTGCGCCGCGACCGGCAGCTCGCGGCCGCCGCGATCGACGAGCACGGCGAGCGCGACGCTCGCCGGGCGACCGAAGTCGTACAGCTCGTTGACGGCAGCGCGGATCGTGCGGCCGGTGTGGAGCACGTCGTCGACGAGCACGATGTGGCGACCCTCGATCTCGAACGGCAGCTTGGTATGGTCGGCGCCGGCCGAAAGGCCGCGCTGCGAGAAATCGTCGCGGTGCAGGGCGCTCGAGATCACGCCTGGGGCGCCGTCGAAGCCGAGGTCTTTCTGCAGCCGCTCGGCGAGCCAGGCGCCGCCCGACCAGATGCCGACGAGGCGGCCGTCGGGCTTGAGCAGGCGTCGCACGCCGGCAAGGAGCTCGGTGTAGAGCGCTTCGGCGTCGAGGCTGTCGACGTGGCTCATCGCGCGCTCCCGTCGACGTCGAGCGAGGCCAGATGCTGCTCGAGGATGATCGCCGCGGCGGCGGCGTCGAGATCTGCGCTGCCGGCGCCTCTCGTTGCGGACTTCGCGGCGGTCGTCGTGTAGCGCTCGTCGACTTCGTGCACCGTCAGGCCGAAGCGCGACCGCAGCTCGCGCGCGAACCGACGCGCTCGCTCGGTGTTGACGTGGGCCGCGCCATCGGGATGGAACGGCACGCCGACGACGAGCTCGGCAGGACGCCACTCTCGGATCAGGGCGGCGATCGCCGAGAGTCGCGCCTCTCCTTCCAGCGCCAGCGTCGTCAGCGGCGTGGCCGTGCGCGTCAGCGAGTTGCCCGACGCGACGCCGACCCGGCGCATGCCGAAGTCAAATGCGAGATACGAGAGAGGAGACGAGGACAACGCGCGGGCGCCGCTCACGCGTGCCCCGCATCGGAGCTAAGCATGCCGATGTCGATGCCGAGCAGCGACAACGCCTTGTCGTAGCGCTGGCCGACCGGCGTGTCGAAGATGATGCCCGGCTCGGCGTGGACGTTGATCCAGCCGTTCTTGCTCATCTCGTCCTCCAGCTGGCCTGCCGCCCAGCCGCTGTAGCCGAGCGTGACCAGCACCTTCTTCGGCCCGGCGCCCGACGAGATCGCTTCGAGCACGTCCTTGCTCGTCGTCATCTCGAGGCCGCCCTCGATCTTCAGCGACGAGTTGTAGGGGCTCTCCTGGCCCTCGACCGAGATCGGCTCGTGGAGGACGAAACCGCGCTCGGTCTGCACCGGGCCGCCGAAGTACACCGGCACCTCGGCCAGGTCGTCGCGGTCGAGCGAGAGCTCGACCTTCTCGAACAGGCTCTTCAGGGTGATGTCGATCGGCTTGTTGATGACCAGGCCGAGCGCGCCTTTTTCGGTGTGCTCGCACAGGTAGATCACGGTGCCGGCGAAGGTGCCGTCGCCCATGCCGGGCATGGCGATCAGAAACTGGTTGGTGAGGTTGATCGGCGAGGCGGTCACGGACGCATTTTATTCCGCGTCGTCGCGATCGCGGCATGTCCTGTGCCGGATGCGGCCTTTCGGCACACTAGCCACGCATGGAAAAGCAGCTCGACAGCGCCCTCGTCTGGTTCCGCCGCGACCTGCGCGTCGCCGACCACGCCGCGCTCTTCCACGCGCTCAAGTCGGCGCGCCAGGTCTGGTGCGCCTTCGTGTTCGACCGCGAGATCCTCGACCCGCTGCCGCGTGCCGATCGCCGGGTCGAGTTCATCGTCGAGTCGGTCGACGCGCTGGCCGTCGACCTCGCCAGGCTCGGCGAGGCGCACGGCACGCCGGGCGTGCGGCTGATCGCCAGGCACGGCCCGGGCGCCGATGCGATCGTCGCCCTCGCAGCCGAGCTGCACGTGCAGGCGGTGTTCGCCAACCACGACGACGACCCGTACGCGGCCGCACGCGACGCCCACGTGCGCGGCGCGCTTGCCGACCTCGGCGTCGCCCTGCACACCTCGAAGGACCACGTCGTCTTCGAGCGCAGCGAGGTCCTGACCGGCAGCGGCAAGCCGTACAGCGTCTTCACGCCGTACAAGGCCGCGTGGTTGAAGAAGCTCGAGCCGTTCTACCTGAAGCCGTACCCGGTCGAGCGCTATGCCGCCAGCCTCGCCGCCGCGCCCGCGGGCGCGGCCACGGCGCTGCCGACGCTCGCCAGGGTCGGCTTCGTCAAGACCAACCTCGACGAGCTCAAGGTCCACGGCGGCAGCGCCGCCGCCGAGGCGCTGCTCGCCGACTTCCTGGAGCGGATCGACGACTACGCGACCGCGCGCGACTATCCCGCCGTCAAGGGGCCGAGCTACCTGAGCGTGCACCTGCGCTTCGGCACGATCTCGATCCGGCGCGTCGCCGAAGCGGCGCGAGCACACGCCGAAGAGGCGGGCCGGCGCGGCAGTCACGGTGCCGACGTCTGGCTCTCCGAGCTGATCTGGCGCGACTTCTATCACCAGGTGCTGCACCACTTGCCGCACGTCGTGACGTCGAGCTGCAAGCCGGAGTACGACAAGGTTCGCTTCGAGCACGGGCGCCACGCCGACGAGCTCTTCGTCGCCTGGTGCGACGGCCGCACCGGCTATCCATTGGTCGATGCGGCCATGGCGCAGATCAACCACACCGGCTGGATGCACAACCGGCTGCGCATGGTGACCGCCAGCTTCCTGACCAAGGACCTCGGCATCGACTGGCGCCGCGGCGAGGCCTACTTCGCCGAGCACCTGATCGACTACGACCTGGCGGCCAACAACGGCGGCTGGCAGTGGGCGGCGTCGACCGGCTGCGACGCGCAGCCGTGGTTCCGGATCTTCAACCCGGTGACGCAGAGCCGCCGCTTCGATCCCGAGGGCAAGTTCATCCGCCGCTACCTGCCGCAACTGGCACGCCTGAGCGACGACCTGATCCACGCGCCGTGGGAATCCGGGCCGATCGAGCTCGAAGCGGCCGGCGTCGAGCTCGGCCGGACCTATCCGCGGCCGATCGTCGATCACGCCGAGGCACGCGCGAAGACCCTGCAGCGCTACGGCGTCGTCCGCGCCGCGAGCCGCGCCGACTGAGGCGCCGCCGCGGCCGGCTGGGCGCTCAGGCCTCGGCCTGCGCCGCCGCCGTCGTGTAGCGGGCGATCAGTGCGAGCAAGTCCTCTTCCGAATACGGCTTGCCGAGGTAGTGGTCGACGCCGAGCTCGACCGCATGGTCGCGGTGCTTCTGGGCGATCCGCGAGGTGATCATGATCACCGGCAGGTCGCGCCAGCGCGCGTCGGCGCGGATGTTGCGCACGAGGTCGAAGCCGTCCATGCGCGGCATCTCGATGTCCGAGAGCACGATGTTCGGGATCTCCTCGGCGAGCCGCTCGAGCGCATCGAGGCCGTCCTTGGCGAGCGTGACGCGGTAGCCCTCGCGCACCAGCAGGCGCTGCGTGACGCGGCGCACCGTGAGCGAATCGTCGACGACGAGGATGAGCGGCACCGCCGCCACCGACTCGACCTTCGCTTGCGGCTGCACGGGTACAGCTCCGGCGCTTTGCGGCCCCATGGCCGTGCGCGCGGCGTCGCCGTAGAGCGTGGCGAGCGCGACCGGGTTGTAGATCAGCGCGACCGTGCCCGACGCGAGCAGCGTCATGCCCGCGAGGCCGGGCAGGCGCGAGAGCTGCGGGCCGAGGTTCTTGACCACGACTTCCTGGTTGCCGAGCACTTCGTCGACGTGGATCGCGATCCGCTGCTGCGCGCTGCGCACGACGACGACGGTGCGCGTGCGACCGAGCCCTTCGCCCGGCTGCGCATTGAGCTGGAGCAGCGCGCCGAGCCAGAAGAACGGCAGCGCGGAGTCGCCGAACTCGTACCCGCCGGTCGCATACGCGGAGGCGACTTCCTGCGGTGTCGCCCGGCGCACGATCTCGACCAGCGTCGACGGCACGGCGACGGTGTTCTCGCCGCAACGCAGCATCACGACCTGCGTCACCGCGGTCGTGAGCGGAAGGACGAGCTTGAACGACGTGCCCTGCCCTGCTGCGGTCGCGGTCTCGATGCGGCCGCCCATGGCGATCACCTCGGAGCGCACGACGTCCATGCCGACGCCACGCCCGGCGAGCTCGGTGACGGTGTCGGCGGTCGAGAAGCCTGCCGTGAAGATCAGGTTGGCGAGCTCGCCGTCGCTGTGCTCGACGGCCGGATCGAGCAGGTTCAGCGCCTTGCCCTTGGCGCGAATGCGCTCGAGGTCGAGTCCGGCGCCGTCGTCGCGGAACTCGACGCCGACTTCGTTGCCTTCCTGCGAAAGCGAGACGACGATCGTGCCGACCGGATCCTTGCCGGCGGCGGTGCGCGTCGCCGGCGCCTCGATGCCGTGCGAGACGCAGTTGCGCAGCAGATGCTCGAACGCGCCCGTCATCCGGTCGAGGACGCCGCGGTCGACCTCGATCGAGCCGCCGACGATGTCGAGCCGGACCTGCTTGCCGGTTTCCTTGGCAGCGAGGCGGACGACGCGGTAGAGACGATCCGACAAGCCCTCGAACTCGACCATGCGCGTGCGCAGCAGGTCGTCCTGCAGGTCGCGCGTGAGGCGTGCCTGGGCGACCAATTCGTCCTCGGTCGTCTCGAGCGATCGCTGCAGCGTGCGCTGCACGGTGGCGACGTCGTTGACCGACTCGGCCATCATCCGCGTCAGCTCCTGGAAGCGCGTGAAGCGGTCGAACTCGAGCGGGTCGAACGACTGCGACGCGGCCTTCGCGGCCTCGAGCCGCGACGTCATCTGGACTTCGCCCTGCAGCTCGATGTCGCGCAGCTGGCCGCGCAGGCGCTCGAGGTTTTCGGTCAAGTCGCCGAGCGAGCCCTTGATCTGGCTGACGCCGGTCTCGATGCGCGAGCGCGTGATGCTGACCTCGCCGGCCTGGTTGACGAGGCGGTCGAGCAGCGGCGCGCGCACGCGCACGGCCGACTGCGTCGCCAGCGTGCGCTCGACCGGACGTGCCGCGCCGGCAGTGCGCTCGAAGCGGCCCCAGTCGATCTTCGACGGCTCGACCTTGGGCTCGTTCGCGGCGGCGCCGGCGCGCGCCAGAGACTTGGCGCCGCGGCCACGGCCACGACCTTGCTCGGGCGCGTCGGCGACGGGCGCCGGTTTCGCCGCGGCGGGCTTGGCATCGACGCTCGCGGGCGGCGCGACGCTGAGGGCGAGATCGATCGTCGGCGGCTCGACGGTCGGCGCTGAAATCGGCGCTGGCTCGACTGCCGCCAGCGGCATCGGCGGCTCGACCGCGCGCGGCGCGGCCTGGTGCGGCGCGACCGCCGCGGCGACGGCGTCGGAATAGGCCTGCGCGTCACGGTTGCGCAACGCCTCGAAGGCGTGCGACATGGCATCGGAGACGGCCTGCAGCCCCTCGACGTCGGTGCCCGCGGGCGTCGGCGCGTCGGAGGCGGTGAGCCGCTCGATGCGGGTCTCGAGACGGTGCGCCATCTCGCCCAGGCGCATCGCGCCGGCCAGGCGCGCGCCGCCCTTGAGCGTGTGCAGCGTGCGCATGCAGGCGGCGGCATGCGTCGTCGCCGCCGGCTCGCGCAACCAGTCGCGCAATTGGCCATCAAGCTTGGGCAGCAGCTCGAGAGCCTCTTCCTCGAAGATGGGGAACAGCTCGAGGTCGACGGCGTCGATGGCGTCGATGTCGTCGTCGACATCGCCGAAGGTCGAGGCGCGCGAAGGCGACGGGCGTGCCGTCTCCAGCGGCGCCGCGGCGAGCGGCTTCAGCTCGGAGATGCCGAGCGGATTCATCGCGCCCAGGCCGCCGAAGATCGATGCAGTGGGCTCGGCGAACTCTGCGCGCTCGGGTTCGGGCTCGGGCTCGGGCTCGGGCTCGGGCTCGACACTGTCGATGCGGGTCGGCTCGTCGACGAGTGTCGCGTGCGCGCTCGCCGGTGGGATCTCTTGCGGCGGCGATCTGGCCTCAGGGGAAGCGGCCGGCGTCTCGGCGATCGCCTCCTCGACGACCGGCTCGGCGGTCACGAGCGGCGCCGGAGCCGTCGGCACGGTGTCGAGCGCGAGCGACTGCGCCGTCGTGTCGTTGACTTCCTCGGGGATGTCGTCGATCGTGAGCAGCGGCTCGACCGCCATCGAGCGCTCGATCGGCGACTCGCTGTCCTTGCCTTCGGCGAGCTCCGATGCCGCCGTCACCGCCTCGAGCCGGCGCGCCGAGCTGAGCTCGTGCTCGGCCAGGCGCACGAGCAGGTCGGGCGCGGGCTGCTGCAGGAAGCCGGCCGCGAACTGGTGCAGCAGGCGGCGGATTTCCTCGGCGGCGTTGACGAAGAGGCGCGCCTCTTCGTCGGTGCCGTGGCCGATGACCTGGGTGCGCGCGAGTGCGTGCTCGAGCGAGCGGGCGAGCTGCGAGAGGTCGGCGAAGCCGACCGTGGCCGAGCTACCGGCGAGCGAGTGCGCGAGCGCGATCGGCAGTTCACCGACCGGGCGGTGCAGCTCCATCGCCCACTCGGCGACCTCGGTCACGAGGCGGCGCGACAGCTCGTCGGCCTCGTTCAGGTAGATGTTGAAGAGCGGAATGCCGATGCGCAGCGGCCCGACCACCTTGACGTGCTCGTCGGTCGACGGCACGGCCGAGAGCGGCGCGTCGGCGCCGACGTCGAGGTCGACCAGATCCGAGTCGGTCGCTTCGCCGACGGGCATCACTTCGTCGATCGACAGGTCGAGCTCGAGGCCCGCGACGCTGTCGTGGCCCGACGCGGCGGGTGTCGGCGCGAGACCTTCGATCGTGAGCAGCTCGCCCGGATGGCCGAGATCGAGGTCGACCATCGACGACGGCATCGCATCGAACTGCTCGTTGGTGAGCGTCGTCTGCATGCCGCGATCGCGTGCGTCCTCGAAGGGATCGAACATCGGCGACGGATCGGCCATCGCCGGCATCTCGACCACCGGCGCGAAAGGGGGTGACCCCGGCTCGGTGAGGCGATCGAAGCCCGACAGGTCGAGCTCGAACGAGAGATCCTCGGCGGCGGGCTCCTCGATGCGCTGCACGACCGAGGTCGACTTCAGGTCGAGGTCGGCGCGGCTCGGCAGGCCCGGCGGCAAGCCGATCGGCAGCGAAATGTCGGACGCTGCGCTGGCCGAGAGCGGCGCGCCGCGGCCGAAGCGCTCGGCCGCCGACTTCACTTCGTTCTCGTTGCGACCACCGTCGCGGTGCGCCGCGATGTCCTCGACCCAATGACCGAGGTAGCCGAGCACCCAGACCGCGAAGTCGAGCAGCGGCGGCTCGGCCGGGCGCTGGTCGGCGAGCTGGGTGTTGAAGACCTGCTCGCAGGCCCAGGCCGCTTCGCCGAAGGCGTTGAGGCCGACCATGCGCGAGCTGCCCTTGAGCGTGTGGAACGAGCGGCGCAGCGTCGTCAGCAGACCGAGGTCGTCGGGCGAGTGGTGCAGGTCTGCGCAGGCGGCCTGCGCCGACTCGACGACCTCGCGCGCCTCCTCGAGGAAGACCTCGCGCATCTCCTCGTCGTGCTCGTTCTCGCCGATCAGGGTGATCGAGGCCATCGGCTCGAGCGGCACCGGCAGGCTCACCGCCGTGAACCCGGCCGGCTCGGTCGAGGTCGCGACGAAATCGACGAGCGCTTCCGAGAGCTCGCCGCGCGCGGTGGTCACGGCCCCGGCGTCCTCGGCCCTGCCGATCGCTTCCTGCGCCTTCAGCACCGCCGCGGCGAGCGCCGGCTGGTCGGCGGCCTGCGCCTCGTGCGAAAGACGTTCGAGATCGCGCGTGACCTCTTCGACCGGCACGTCCTCGCGCACCGACGTGAACGCGAGCATCTGCGCCTGCTCGATCAGGCGCGGTTCGACCGGCGCTGCGCCGAGGGCCGAACTCGGCGCCGCGCTGCGTCCCATCACCGGCGCGAGCGTGCCGGCCTCCGCGTCGTAGACGAAGAGCGACTTGGCCATCTGCGGCTGCACGCTCAGCATGTCGATCATGAAGCCGAGCGCCGAGAGGTTGCCGGCCAGCCGCTCGAAGACGCCGGCCGACTTCACCTTGTCGGGATCGATCTCGGTCGAGACCATGCCGTCGACCTCGCCGCGCATGCGCAGCAGCGCCTGCGCGCCGGCGTCCATGCCGAGCACCGAGAGCACGCCGCGCATCGAGCCGAGCTGCGTCGGCACCTCGGCGAGCGCGCCGTGGTCGCCGGGATTCCTGAAGAACTTGTCGATCGCCTTCTCGACTTCGGAGAGCGACGCCCGCAGTTCCTGGACGACGCTGCCCATCGTCTGCCGGTCGGAGACACGCCGGTAGAGCT
>JAYTHL010000371.1:0-3793 GCA_043732605.1 Rhizobacter sp.
CCGAAGACGCCGCCGTCGATCGCACGCTGCGAGTCCTGCTCGTAGCGCTCGTGGACCGCTTGCGACTGCGACTCGTCGAGCCGCTTGCCCGGCAGGCCGCAGGCTTCGAGCATCGACTGCAGCACCGCCGGGTCGGCGATGTTCTTCTCATCGACCCAGACGCTGCGCATGATCGTGCCGGCGATCGTCATGGCGGCTGCGCTGCCGTCGGCGACGTCGACGGCGATGATCAGCTTGGCGGCGTCGTCGCTCGCGACCGGGAAGTAGCGCGGGTGCAGGTTGAGCGGTCGCCCCAGCGTCTCGCTGAAGCGCTTCAGCTCGACGAGGCGGTAGGCCTGCCGCTGCGGCGCGCGCTTGGCGAGCGGCAGCCCGCCCGACACCGGGAACACCCGTCCGAGATCGACCGGCAGCACGTTGATGGCCGCGCCGGCCCGTGCCGCGATGGACGCGATGCGCTCGTGGCCGAGATAGCTCCATGGCGATTGGGGCGAGAAGAAGTAGTCGATGGCCATGCCCATGCGCGTCTCCGGATGCGGTGTTCGCGCGAGTCTAGTGCGCTCGTGCGACGTGTGTTGCCGCCGCCCGGAGCGGGGCGCGGATCAGTGCGCGAGCAGCGGTCGCAGATAGCGTCCAGTGAAGCTGGCCTCGTTCGCCGCGATGGCTTCTGGCGTGCCCGTCGCGACGACAGTGCCGCCGCCGGCGCCGCCTTCGGGGCCCATGTCGATGACCCAGTCGGCGGTCTTGATGACGTCGAGGTTGTGCTCGATCACGACCAGCGTGTTGCCGGCGTCTCGCAGCGCGTGCAGTACCTTGAGCAGCAGATCGATGTCGGCGAAGTGCAGGCCGGTCGTCGGCTCGTCGAGGATGTAGAGCGTTCGGCCGGTGTCGCGTTTCGAGAGCTCGAGCGCGAGCTTGACGCGCTGCGCCTCGCCGCCCGAGAGCGTCGTCGCGCTCTGGCCGAGGCGGATGTAGCCGAGGCCGACGTCGAGCAGCGTCTGCAGCTTTCGCGCGATGTTGGGCACGGCGTTGAAGTAGCCGTGCGCGTCTTCCACCGTGAGGTTGAGCACCTCGGTGATGTTCCTGCCCTTGTAGAGGATCTCGAGCGTCTCGCGGTTGTAGCGCCGGCCGTGGCAGACGTCGCACGGCACGTAGACGTCGGGCAGGAAGTGCATCTCGACCTTCAGCACGCCGTCGCCCTGGCAGGCCTCGCAGCGGCCGCCGGCGACGTTGAACGAGAAGCGCCCCGGGCCGTAGCCGCGCTCGCGCGCCGCCGGCACTTCGGCGAAGAGCTCGCGGATAGGCGTGAACAGGCCCGTGTAGGTCGCCGGATTCGAGCGCGGCGTGCGGCCGATCGGCGACTGGTCGACGCTGATCACCTTGTCGAACGCGTCGATGCCTTCCATCGCGTCGTGCGGCTCGGGCTCGGCGTGGCTGTGATAGAGATGCTTGGCGATCGCCGCGTAGAGCGTGTCGTTGACGAGAGTCGACTTGCCCGAGCCCGAGACGCCGGTGACGCAGGTGAGCAGGCCGACGGGGAAGGCGATGTCGACGTTCTTCAGGTTGTTGCCGCGCGCGCCGGTGATGCGCAGCCAGCCGTCGGCCGGTGGCGGTGCGCGGCGCTCGGGCACGGCGATCTTCAGCGCGCCCGACAGATAGCGGCCGGTGAGCGACGTGGGCGACTTCGCGACGTCCTCCGGCCGGCCTTCGGCCATGACCTGCCCGCCGTGCACGCCGGCACCCGGGCCCATGTCGATCACGTGGTCGGCAGCGAGGATCGCTTCCTCGTCGTGCTCGACGACGATGACGCTGTTGCCGATGTCGCGCAGGTGAAAGAGCGTGCCGATGAGGCGCTCGTTGTCGCGCTGGTGCAGGCCGATCGAGGGCTCGTCGAGCACGTACATCACGCCGGTGAGGCCGGAGCCGATCTGCGACGCGAGCCGGATGCGCTGCGCCTCGCCGCCCGACAGCGTCTCGGCGCTGCGGTCGAGGCTCAGGTAGTTGAGGCCGACGTCGTTCAGGAACTTCAGGCGCGAGCAGATCTCGCGCACGACCTTGTCGGCGATCTCGGCCTTGGCGCCGGCCAGCGCGAGCCGCTCGAACCAGCCGAGCGCCTCGCGCAACGTGAAGTGCTCGACACGGTAGATCGGCTCCTTCTCGCCGCTCGCGACGTCGACGAGGAAGACGTTGCGCGCCTCGACGCGCAGCCGTGCGCCCTTGCAGTCGGGGCAGGGCTTGGCGCTCTGCAAGCGCACGAGGTCTTCGCGCACGGCTGCCGAATCGGTTTCGCGGAAGCGCCGCTCGAGGTTGGGCAGGATGCCTTCGAACGGATGGCTGCGCTTGACGATGCGCTGCTTGCCGCGCACCGCCTTCGCTTCGTAGGTGAACTCGATCTCGACCTCGCCCGAGCCGCGCAGCAGCACTTCGCGCGCCTCGGCGGGCAGCTCCTCGAAGGGCTTGTCGATGTCGAAGCCGTAGTGGCCGGCGACGCTTTCCAGCAGCGAGAAGGTGTAAGGATTGCGCCGGTCCCAGCCCTTGACCGCGCCGCTCGCGAGACTCAGCGACGGGAAGGCGACGACGCGTTCGGCGTCGAACACGGTGGTGACGCCGAGGCCGTCGCAACTCGGGCAGGCGCCGACCGGCGAGTTGAACGAGAACAGGCGCGGCTCGAGCTCGGGCAGCGAGTAGTCGCAGAGCGGGCACGCGAACTTGCTCGAGAAGAGGTGCTCGCCGTCGCTCGCCGGCTTGTCCATCTCGACTGCGAGGGCGCGGCCGTCGGCGATGCGCAGCGCCGCCTCGAAGCTCTCCGCCAGGCGCTGGCGCAGCGGCGCGCCGGCGGCCGCACCGGCTTCGTTCGCCTGCACCTTGATGCGGTCGATGACGACGTCGATGTCGTGCTTCTCGGCCTTCTTGAGCTTGGGCACGTCGGCGGCGTCGACGGTCTGGCCGTCGACGCGAAAACGCACGTAGCCCTGCGCCTGCATCTGCTCGAAGAGCTCGACGAACTCGCCCTTGCGATCGCGCACGACCGGCGCGAGCACCATCAGCCGCGTGTCGGGCGGCAGCGCCAGCGTCGCGTCGACCATCTGACTGACGCTCTGCGCCTGCAGCGCGAGGTGGTGGTTCGGGCAGTACGGCGTGCCGGCGCGCGCGAACAGCAGCCGCAGGTAGTCGTGGATCTCGGTGACCGTGCCGACGGTCGAGCGCGGGTTGTGCGAGGTCGCCTTCTGCTCGATCGAGATCGCGGGCGAGAGGCCCTCGATGACGTCGACGTCGGGCTTGTCCATCAGCTGCAGGAACTGGCGCGCGTACGCCGACAGGCTCTCGACGTAGCGGCGCTGCCCCTCGGCGTAGAGCGTGTCGAACGCCAGGCTCGACTTGCCGGAGCCCGAGAGGCCCGTGATGACGACGAGCCGGTTCCTCGGGATGTCGAGGTCGATGTTCTTGAGGTTGTGCGTGCGCGCGCCGCGCACGCGGATCATCGGCGGCCCGACGTCGTGCGCTGGCGGGGGGCGACGCGCCGCCCGAGGCGCGTCGGGCGCGGCCACGGCACGGGCGCGCGTCGCGCTTTCTTCCTCGTGCGGAGGGCTGATCGTGGCGTCTGAAGAAGAGGGCATCGGCGTCAAAAGGCGAACCGAGCATGATAACGGCGCGCGCCTTTCGACGCGAGCCCACCCTTCTGGCGCTGTCAGGGCGACAGGCGCGCGCGACCGGCGGTGAGGCGACCGGCGACGCCCGGTGCGAGGGTCGCGCGCCCGCGCTCGGGCACGGTGCCGAGGAAGGTGTCGACCTGCAC
>JAYTHL010000372.1:0-3792 GCA_043732605.1 Rhizobacter sp.
CGGGGCACGTTCAGCGAGGCGAGCGCCGCATGCCGCAGGTCGTCGTCGAGGACGCCGCCGTCGGACGCGCCGATGACATCGAGCGGCCCGGCGACCGGAAAGGCAGCGACCGGCGTGCCGCACGCCAGTGCCTCCAGCATGACCAGGCCGAAGGTGTCGGTGCGGCTCGGATAGACGAACGCATCGGCCGCGGCATAAAAATCGACGAGCTGATGGCGCGGCACCGAGCCGAGCCAGTGCACGTCGGGATGCTCGCGGCGATAGCGCTCGAGCAGCGGTCCGCCGCCGCAGACCACCTTCGACCCCGGTAGATCGAGCGCGAGGAAGGCGCCGAGGTTCTTCTCCGGCGAGATCCGGCCGACGAACAGGAACACCGGCCGCGGCCAACCAAGCGAGGCATTCGGATTCGGCCGGAACAGCGACAAATCGATCCCGTGCGACCAGCGGCGCAGGTTGCGAAAGCCGTGGCGGTGGAGAATGTCGAAGGTGCCCGACGACGGCACCATCACGCCGGCCGAGGGCGCATGGAAGCGTCGCATCGCGGCGTATCCCCAGCTCGCCGGAATGCCGAACGCGGTGGCGAGGAAGTCGGGAAAGCGCGAGTGGAACGCGGTCGTGAAAGGCACGCGCCGACGGCGGCACCAGGCGCGCGCCGCGAGTCCGAGCGGGCCTTCGGTCGCGACGTGGATCGCCTCCGCACGCGCGTCGTCGAGCAGCCGGCCGATCCGGTGGCCGGCACGCCAGGCGAGCCGGATCTCGCCGTAGCCAGGACACGCGACGGTCCGGAACGACGACGGCTCGATGATCGTCAGCTCGTGGCCGCCAGCGACGAGGCGCTGGCGAAGATCGACCAGCGTCGTCACGACACCGTTGACCTGCGGCGCCCACGCGTCCGTGACGATGACGATCCTCATGCGGTCGTCACCTGGCGCACCGTGCTCGCACGCACGCGCGGCCGCGACGCCGACGCCGCGATCAGGGCGCCGTCGACGATCTCCAGCCGTCCGTCGGCATGCTCGACGAGCGCCGTCAGGCTCTCGACCCAGTCGCCATCGTTGGCGTAGACGATGCCGTCGATCTCGCGCAGCTCGGCGTGGTGGATGTGGCCGCAGACGACGCCGTCGGCGCCGCGCTTCTTCGCTTCCTTCGCGAGCGCCGCCTCGAAGTCGCCGACATAGCTGACGGCGCGCTTGACCTTCTGCTTGAGATATTTCGAGAGCGACCAGTAGGGCAGGCCCATGCGGGCGCGCATCGAGTTGAAGTGGCGGTTGAGCCTGAGCGTCAGCTCGTAGAACCAGTCGCCGACGTAGGCGAGCCACTTGGCGCACTGGATGACGCCGTCGAACAGGTCGCCGTGCGTGACCCAGAGCCGCTTGCCGTCAGCGGTGACGTGCATCCACTCCTCCACGACCTCGATGCCGCCGAACTCGTGGCCGAGATAGCGGCGCGCGAACTCGTCGTGATTGCCGGGAACGAAGACCACGCGCGTGCCCTTGCGCGCCTTGCGCAGCAGCTTCTGGACGACGTCGTTGTGCGACTGCGGCGAGTACCAGGAGCGACGCAACTGCCAGCCGTCGACGATGTCGCCGACCAGGAAGAGCGTGTCGCACTCGATGCGGCGCAGGAAGTCGAGCAGCGCGGCCGCCTGGCATCCGGGCGTGCCGAGATGGATGTCCGAGATCCAGACGGCGCGAAAGCGCAGCGGGGCGGGCTCACGGCGGGCGACGTCCGGACCGGGATCGAGCGACGGCTCCGCGGCGGTGGACCTGATCCATTCGCGCACGAAGGAAGCATCGCGATGCATGGAGCGGGACTGTCGCGCCGGGGCGTGACGTGCGCGCGTCGCGCCCGTGAAGCTTCGGTGAATCCGGCGTTGGCACGCCGATCCGCGCCGTGCGACGAAGCGGCCGGGCCTTGGCCTTTCGGCCTAGGACTCCGCCGGCTCGATCGGCTGCCGGCGTTCGCGCACCGTGAGCCAGGCGCCGGCGGCGCCGCAGACGGCGATGAGCGCCATGCCGAACAGCGACGTCGTGTCGGGCACCTGCGCGAACACGAGCCAGCCGCCGAGCATCGCGAAGGCGATCTGCGCGTAGAGATACGGCGTGAGCGTCGACGCGGGCGCGCGCTGGTAGGCGACGATGAGGAAGAAGTGGCCGACGGTGCCCATGAAGCCCATCAGGCACAGCAGCCCCCACCAGTGCCAGTCCGACAGCGGCGTCCAGACGAAGGGCAGCGCCAGCGACGCGATCAGCGTGCCGACCCAGCCGGTGTAGAAGTGCATGGTCAAGGGCTTCTCGGTCTGCGCGAGCCGGCTGGTGAGCACCTGGAACCAGGCGTTGGTGACGACCAGCCCGAGCGGCAGCAGGATCGCCCAGCTGAAGACGGTTCCGCCCGGCCGCAGGATGACCAGCGTGCCGATGAAACCGCCCACGACCAGGATCCAGCGCAGCGGCGACACCTCCTCCTTTAGCGTCGTCGCGGCGAGCACGGTGACGACGAGCGGTGCGATCAGCACGACCGAGGTGAACTCGGCCAGCGGCATGTAGCGCAGGCTCAGGAAGGCAAGCGTGCTCGACGCCAGCAGCAGTGCGCCGCGCAGCAGCTGGAAGCGTGGATGCTCGGTACGCAGCAGCGCGGTGCCGTAGCGCGGCAGCAGCACGAGCGTCGTCGCCGCGGCCTGGAAGGCGTAGCGGAACCACACGCCCATCAGGATCGGCACGCCGGCCGTCGAGAGCTTGGTCGCGGTGTCGAGGGTGGCGAAGCAGGCGACCGCGACGATGACGAGGCCGATGCCGGCGAGGATGCGTTCTGAGGCGCGGTCGCGGGTGCGCCTGGCGGGCGTCCGACCGGCACCTCTGTCCGATGCGTTTGCTCTTGACTGTTCCAGGCAAGACCTCCCAGAGCCTGCGACGCCGTCGCGCCAAGGCCCGAGTGTGCATGGAGCCCCTCAAGAGCATCCCCCTCGTCGACCTAGGCGGCTGCCTTGATGCCGATGCGGCACGCACAAGCGCAGCCTCGCGAGCCGACAACCCCGATCTCCTCGCCGAAAAGCCGCTGCAGGGTCCGAACCAGCGGCGCGACGTCGTGCCCGATTTCCGGCCGCGTATCGGGCGCTACATCGCCCAGGTCGATCGGCTCGCGTGCCACGTCGTGCGCCTCGCCGCGATGAGCCTGGGCCTACCCGCCGCAGCCCTTGGGGGCCGACGGCCAGATCGGCTTGAGGAGCTTGCGGTTCGGGTGAGGTCGGGGGACCTGGTGAAATCCGGTTTGGGCGGCGGCTGCCGACAACGATGTGCGGCTTGGTCATCGATGCCCCACCTTGCCGTGTCCGCCACCGCCGAAAGCTCACATGCCCTCCATCGCCTCCGCTTTCAAAGCCCCGCCTGCACCTGTAGTACGCGAGGTTCAACCCAAAGACGCTGACGGCGTCAGTGACTGGACCCGCGCCCCCGCCGCCGCAACCGCGAAGCCGGTGGCAACCGCTGGCCACATCCGGCTCTGTCGGTCGCAACGTCAATACAGTGGCCTGAGTTCCAACCCCCGGTGCTCGCAGCCGTCATGAGCAATGAACGGCGGGAAATGGCAACGGAAATCCTAAGTTCGGCTGTCTGCCCGTCAGCGAAGAGCGTGGCCCATCTTGCGCGTTGCTGCGCTACTTGGATTGAACATACTGTGCGACCGACTTCATGTCGTCAGCGGTCAAGTCCTTGATGACGCCATGCATGATCGGCGAGTCGCGAAACTTGTGCTGGATGACCTCGAGCTGCCGCACCACGTAGGCGGCGTGCTGTC
>JAYTHL010000373.1:0-3789 GCA_043732605.1 Rhizobacter sp.
TTCTTCCGCGCCCTGCCGCCGATCGCGCTGATCCCGCTCGTCATCGTCTACTTCGGCATCGGCGAGGTCGCCAAGACGGTGATCCTCTTCTACGCCTCGTTCTTCGCCGGCGTGATCGTGATGGTCGAGGGCATCGGCCAGATCTCGCCGATCTACGTCCGCGTCGCGAAGACGCTGGGCGCGAGCGACGCCGAGATCTTCGGCCGCGTCATCGTGCCGCTCGCCGTGCCGCACATCCTCACGGCCGTCCGGGTCGCGCTCGGCGTCGCGTGGGCGACGCTCGTCGCCTCGGAGCTCATCGCCGCGCAGCAGGGGCTCGGCGCGCTGATCCAGAACGCGTCGTCGTTCTTCCAGCCCGACACGATCTACGTCGGTATCGTCTGCATCGGCCTGATCGCGCTGGCGATGGATCTCGCGCTGCGCGCCGCGACGCGCCGGCTCGTCGCCTGGCAGGACCGGATCGCCTGAGGGCGCCGGGCGGGACAAACGCGGCCATGCTCGACACGCTGCCCATGATCAATCCGATGACCGACATCGTGCGCCTGCGCTTCGAAGACGTCGGCGTCGCGTTCGCGACCGCGAACGGGCCGATGAAGGTCGTCGACGGCGTGAGCCTCGAAGTGCGCCAGGGCGAGTTCGTCTCGATCATCGGCCCGTCGGGATGCGGCAAGACGACGCTGCTCAACATCGTCGGCGGCTTCGTGCGGCCGACGAGCGGGCACGTGCTGCTCGACAACCGGCCGATCGACGCGCCCGGCCCCGACCGCGGCGTGATCTTCCAGGAGTACGGCGTCTTCCCGTGGCTCACGGTGCGCGGAAACATCGAGTTCGGCCTGCGCCTGTCGGCCAACAAGGCGCATGCCGGCAAGCGCGACGACGTCGTCAAGCGCTACCTCTCGCTGATGGGCCTCGCCGACTTCGCCGACCACTATCCGAAGCATCTCTCGGGCGGCATGAAGCAACGGCTCGCGCTGGCGCGAGCCTACGCGGTCCAGCCCGAGTTCCTGCTCATGGACGAGCCCTTCGGCGCGCTCGACGCGCAGACCCGCACTGCCATGCAGGACCTGCTGCTGCACGTGCTCGCCACCGAAGGCAAGACGGTGCTGCTCGTCACCCACTCGGTCGACGAGGCGATCTACCTCTCGTCGCGCATCGTCGTCGTCACGGCGCGGCCGGCGCGCGTGCGCACGATCGTCGACGTGCCGTTCGCCTACCCGCGCCACGCGTCGATCCACGAGGACCGCCGCTTCACCGAACTGCGCGCGCGCATCCGCGCGCTGGTGATGGAAGAGTACGAGGCGCAGGCCAAGCAGTCCGCGCCCGCGCCCGATCGATAGACCACCACGACACCGCAGGAGATGACATGACCTTTCGCCGCAGAACCCTCCTCCGGGCCGGCACCGCCGCCGCCGCCGCCTCGCTCGCCGGCTTCGCCAGCCCTGTCTTCGCGCAGGCCAAGACGAAGCTGCGCGTCGGCTACCTGCACACGCCCGCCGTCGACGGCCAGATCTGGATCGGCCAGCAGTCGGGCGCGTGGGCCAGGCGCGGCCTCGAGCTCGAGCTGACGCAGTTCACGACCGGCCTCGAGCTGTTCCAGGCCATGATCGGCGGCAGCCTCGATGTGCTCTCCACGGGCGCCGTCATCTCCAATTTCCCTGCGCGCGGGCAAGGCAAGGTCTTCCTCGTCAACGACATCGAGTACGCGACGGCGCAGCTCTGGGTCCGCGACGATGCGGTCAAAGGGATCGCCGACCTGAAGGGCAAGCAGATCGCGACGACGACCGGCACGACGGCGCACGTGTTCCTCGACAAGGCGCTGCGCTCGGCCAAGCTCGACCCCACCAAGGACGTGCAGATCGTCAACCAGCGCATGGCCGACGCGGTGACGGCGTTCGTCTCCGGCGCCGTGCCCGCGGTCGCGCTCTGGGTGCCGTTCGATTCCACCGTCAAGGCCAAGGTGCCGAACGCGCGCAAGATCGTCGACGCGTCGGCGTTCTTCCCGCAGGCCGCGATCATTGACGGCTGGGCCGCGCGCAACGACTTCTACGACGCCAGCAAGCCCGTGCTCGCATCCCTGATCGCGGCGTGGGCGGAGGTCAACGACTCGATGCTCGCCAACTTCGACGCCGCCGCCGAGACGCTGCAGAAGACGCAGTACAAGGACATCGCGCTGGCCGACTTCAAGGAGTCGATGAAGTTCTCGAAGTACTACACCTCGGCCGAGTGGAGGAAGCTCTACGCCGACGGCACGGTGACGAAGTGGATGCAGGGCGTGACCGACTTCTTCGTCCAGGTCGGCAACATCGCGAGCCCCGTGCCGGCGTCGACCTATTTCGATCCGCAGCTCTACCTGCAGACGATCAAAGGCTGATCGTGACCATCGCGCGGACGACCGAGTGATGCGCGACGCCGGCTTCGACTACATCGTCGTCGGCGCCGGCTCGGCGGGCTGCGTGCTCGCCAACCGCCTCTCGGCCGACGCGCGCTGCCGCGTCCTGCTGGTCGAAGCGGGCGGCGAGGCGAAGCACTTCTGGCTGCGCCTGCCGGTCGGATACTTCCGCTCGATCTACGACCCGCGCTTCACCTGGCAATTTCCGCTCGATCCCGAAGAGAGCACGGCGCGGCGCGCGCTCGCCTGGCCGCGCGGCAAGGTGCTCGGCGGCTCGAGCGTCGTCAACGGCCTGCTCTACATCCGCGGCCAGCGCGCCGACTTCGACGATTGGGCGAGCGTGCACGGCGCGCGCGGCTGGAGCTACCGCGAGGTGCTTCCGTATTTCAAGCGCTCCGAGGCCTACCAGGGCGGCGCGAGCGAATGGCATGGCGCGTCGGGCGAGCTCGGTGTCTCCGACCTGCGCAACGACCATCCGTACTGCGAGGCCTGGCTCGCCGCCGGCGCCGAGGCTGGCCATCCGCTCGCCGACGACTTCAACGGCGCGCGCTCCGACGGCCTCGGTCGTTACCAGCTCACCTTGCGCGGCCGCTGGCGCTGCGACGCCGCGACGGCGTTCCTCGCGCCGGTTCGTGCACGTGCGAACCTCACGGTCGTGACCGGCGCGCAGGTCACGCGCATCGTGATCGAGCACGGACGCGCGACCGGCATCGAGTGGATCGAGGCCGGCGCACGCAAGAGCGCACGCGTCGACGCCGAGGTGATCCTCGCCGCCGGCGCGCTGCAGTCGCCGCAGCTGCTCCAGCTCTCGGGCGTCGGCCCGGCGGCACTGCTCCGCGCGCACGGCATCGACGTCGCGGTCGACGCGCCGGAGGTCGGATCGAACCTGCAGGACCACTACCAGGCGCGCGTCATCGTCCGGCTCAAGCGGCCGATGTCGCTCAACGACGACGTGCGCAACCCGCTCAAGCTCGCGAAGATGGGCGCGCAATGGCTGTTCGAGCAGCGCGGCCCGCTGACCGTCGGCGCGGGCCAGGTCGGCGGTCTCGTCGCGACCGAGCACGCGACCGGCGGCCGCGCCGACGTGCTCTTCAACGTCATGCCGCTCTCGGTCGACAAGCCGGGCGATCCGCTGCATCGCTTCTCGGGGTTCTCGGCGTCGGCGGCGCAGTGCCGGCCCGAGTCGACCGGCACGGTCGGCATCGGCTCCGCGGACGCGCTCGCGCCGCCGCGCATCCGCGCCGGCTACCTCACCGATCCGCGCGACGCCAAGGTGCTCGTCGCGGGCCTGCGCATGCTGCGCGAGATCTACGCCCAGCCGTCGTTCCGCGGCCTCGTCGCCGACGAGTACCTGCCCGGCGCCGGCATCTCGACGCCGGGTGCGCTCGAGGCGTTCGCAC
>JAYTHL010000374.1:0-12050 GCA_043732605.1 Rhizobacter sp.
GGATGGTGCTTCTGCGCCTCGAACCACGCGCCGGCGAGGCCGTCCTCCGTGCGCGCGAGCAGCAGCGGGCCGAGCGGCGAGTCGATGCGCGATTGCGCCGTGCAGCGGGTCAGGATCGAATCTGTTGCGTAGGTCATGGTGTGACTCCGAGGGAATTCCAAAGACGAAGGAGGGCGTACGCGCGCCAGGGCCGCCACGACTCGGCGTGCGCTTCTGCCGCGCGTGGCGACTCGGTCGCGAACAGCTGGCGCATCGCCTTCAGCGCGGCGACGTCGCCGGGCGGGAAGGCATCGGGCCAGCCGAGAGCGCGCATTGCGATGTAGTGCGCCGTCCACGGGCCGATGCCCGGCAGGGCTTTCAAGCGCTCGACGAGCGCCTCGGGCGAGGCGCCGGCGGCGAGCAGGGGCGCGACCCTTTGCCAGTCGCGGGCGAGCGCCTGGATCGCGCCGACGCGCGACCGGATGATGCCGAGCTCGGCGATGCGCTCGACCGGCGCCGCGGCGAGCACCGCCGGCGTGGGGAACGTGCGGTTGACGTCGGGCCACGGCGTCTCGACGTCGCTGCCGAAGCGCTCGACGAGGCGGCGCGCGAGGGTCCGTGCACCCGCGACCGTCACCTGCTGGCCCAGGACGGCGCGCACCGCGAGCTCGAACGCGTCGATGCTGCCCGGCAAGCGCAGCCCCGGCTCGCCGGGCAGGCCGACGAGCGTCTCGGCGATGGTCTCGGGCGCGGCGTCGAGGTCGAGCCAGCGGCGCACGGTGGCGATGACGGCACCGCTCGCCGGGCCGAGCGCCGGCGCGAACGAGAGCCGCACGCGCGACTGCGCCGGAACGACTCGCGCCTCGAGCCAGCCGCCGTCGTTCGTGCCAAGCGCGCCTGCCCGCACCGTGCGGCGGATCGTGCGGTCGCCCGTGACCTCGATGCCGGGGATCGCGCGCTGGGCGATGAAGGCGAGCAGGGCGTCGACGTCGAACGGTGCGCGATAGCCGAGCATCACGGTGATCGCGTCGGCGGTCACCGCTTTGGATCGGGGGGCGGCGCGCGACCGCTCGTCGCCGTCCGCAGCGCTCGCGCGTGGTGCCGCGCGTCGCAGCCGCGTCGGGTTCATGCGATAGCCCGCGAGGAAGGCGGCGTTGAACCGGCGCAGGCTGCGAAAGCCGCTCGAGAGCGCGACCTGCGAGATCGGCATCTGCGTGTCGGTCAGCAACTGCTTGGCGAGCAGCAGTCGTCGCGTCTGCACGTATTGCAAAGGCGTGACGCCATGCTCGGTGAAGAAGATCCGGCGCAGGTGTCGATCGCTGACGCCGAGCTTCGCTGCATGGTCCGCGACGCTCGGCGCATCGCCGCTCGCCACCGCCTCGTCGAGCGCCGATGCCGCCTGGCGTGCGAGCGTGCGCGACGCGTCCATCACCGTCCACGGCAGTCCGGGGCCGGGCGCGATCTCGGGCCGGCATTTGAGACACGGCCGGAACGACGCCGCCTCGGCCTGCGCCGGCGTGTCGAAGAAGCGGCAGTTGCGGCGCGCCGGCATGCGCACGCGGCAGATCGGGCGGCAGTACACGCCCGTCGACGTCACGCCGACGAAGAGCCGGCCGTCGAAGCGCGCGTCGTGCGCGAGAAGCACCCGGTAGGCAGCGTCGCCGTCGATCGTCATGGCACCATTATCGACAGCGCAGCCCCGGTGACTCGCCGTTTTCGGACACCTTCCGGAGCGGCTACTGCCGATCGAATCGGCCGTGTTTGCCGGCTCCGGACACGAAGCGGCGCGCGCCGCTCTCGGCTTCGCCCGAGGCCAACGTCGATCGCCCGAGGGCGAACTCCTGCGCCAGTGCCGCGCGCGGGTCGAGACCGTATTGCTGCCGCGCGCTCGCGCGGTCGTTGCGCACGCATTGCTGCGGGAAAGCCGCGATCTCGCGCGCGAGGACGAGCGCCGCCGCGAGCGCTTCCCCAGTCCCGACGACGCGGTTCGCGAGTCCGAGCGAGAGCGCTTCCGCCGCGCCGACGGCGCGGCCGGTGAGGATCAGATCCATCGCCCGGCTCTCACCGATGAGACGCGGCAGACGCACGGTGCCGCCGTCGATCAGCGGCACGCCGAAGCGCCGGCAGAAGACGCCGAAGGTCGCGGTCGCGGCGGCGACGCGCAGGTCGCACCACAAGGCGAGCTCGAGGCCGCCGGCGACGGCGTAGCCCTCGACGGCGGCGATCACGGGCTTCGTCAGCTCGAGCCGTGACGGGCCCATCGGGCCGTCGTGCGCCATGTCGTCGTCGAGGGCGAGCGTCACGCCCGAGCCAGCGGCGCCGAGATCGCCCGGCGACGAGCCGCTCGCGACGGCGCGCAGGTCGGCGCCGGCGCAGAAGTGCTCGCCGGCGCCCGTGAAGACGGCGACGCGCGCGACCGGATCGGCGTCAAACGAGCGGAACGCGTCGGCGAGCGCACGCGCCGTCGGGCCGTCGACGGCGTTGCGCACTTCGGGACGATCGATCGTCACGGTCCAGATCTCGTGGTCGCGGTCGATGCGGACTGTCGTCATGGCGTGGCCTCGTGAAGGAAGAGGGTAGCCGTCTCGTCGGCCAGGGCATCGAGATCGAAGGCGTTCTTCGCCCGCGTCTTCGGGCGGTACCAGGTCGCCGAGAAATTGATCGCGCCGAGGATCATCAGCCGCGCGAGCTTCGCGTCGGCGCGCAGGCGCCCTTCGCGATGGAGCTCGTCGATCGTCTCCTGCCAGAGTGCGTCATAGCGGTCCTTCAGCTCGACGATGCGGCGTCGATACGGCACGGGCAGCGAGCGCCAGTCGTAGAGCATCACGGCGATGAAGTCGCTGCCGGCCTCGTGCAGGATGCCGAAGTGGGCGCGGACGAGCCGGCGAAAGCGCTCCGTCGGCGCGAGCCCGGCTGCGTCGTCGACGACGGCGCGGCTGCGGTCGAGACCGACACGCAGGCCTTCTTCCATCACGGCGAGCAGCAGCTCGTGCTTGCTGGCGAAGTGATAGAACGGACTGCCCGACTGCATGCCGACGGCGCCGGCGATCTCGCGAATCGTCGTGCCGTCGAAGCCCTTCTCGCGGAAGAGCGCCGCGGCGGCGCGGACGAGCGCTTCGCGCCGGTTGTCGGCGGTGCCGTGTTTCGGCACGTCTTGTCTCGGCACGTCTCTTCTCGGGTAACTACGATCGCGGTGGGCCGGCATCTTCGCTACAAAGCAACTGCTTGCTTGGCGAGCCGAGAATAGCAAGAGCCGTCATGGCCGGCAACGCCCGACACGGGCCGGCAACGCGATCGCCGCTTCAGGAAACCAGAGTGCAGGCACTGCAGATCGTCATCAGCGGCATGGCGCAAGGCTGCATCTACGGCCTCATCGCCCTCGGCCTCGTCCTCATCTACAAGACCACCGAAACGGTGAGCTTCGCGCACGGCGAGCTGATGATGCTCGGCGCGTTCGCCGGCTTTGCCTGCATGACGCTGCTCGGCTGGCCGTTCTGGCTCGCGATCCTCGCGACCGTCGTCGTCATGGCGCTGTTCGGCTTCGGCCTGGAGCGCATCGTCATCCGGCCGATCCTCGGCCAGCCGGCGTTCTCGCTCGTCATGCTCACGATCGGCATCGGCTACGCGGCGCGCGGCCTCGTCACGATGATCCCCGGCATCGGCACCGAGACGCACACGATGCCCGTGCCCTACAAGGACCAGACCTGGAACCTCGGCGGCCTCGTCCTCAACGTCGAGCAGATGGTCGTGATCGGCGCGACTGCCGTGCTCAGCGCCGTCCTCTACGCCGTCTTTCGCTACAGCAAGATCGGCATCGCGATGCAGGCCTCGTCGCAGAACCAGCTCGCGGCGTACTACATGGGCATTCCGGTGAAGCGGTTGAACGGCCTCGTCTGGGGCCTCGCGGCGGCCGTCGCAGCGATCGCCGGCGTGTTGCTCGCGCCGATCACCTTCGTCTACGCGAACATGGGCTTCATCGGCCTGAAGGCGATGCCTGCGGCGGTGGTCGGCGGCTTCGGCAGCCTGCCGGGCGCGATCGTCGGCGGCCTCGTCATCGGCGTCGTCGAGGCGCTGTCGGGCTTCTATCTGCCGGAGGGCTTCAAGGACGTCGCGCCGTATGTCGTCGTGCTGATCATGCTGGTCGTGAAGCCGAACGGCCTGTTCGGCGAGACGCTGCGCAAGAAGGTCTGATGCGCTTCCTCTTCAAGACCACGTATCTGCAGGACATCCGGCTCGTCAAGCACGGCGGGCAGGCGTTCTGGTACGGCCTCCTCGTGCTGGCGCTCGTCGCGTCGCCGTGGGTGGTCTCCGAGTACTGGCTGGCGCAGCTCACCTTCGTGCTGATCTACGCCGTCGTCGGGCTCGGGCTGATGCTGCTCTCGGGCTACACCGGTCTCTTCTCGCTCGGGCATGCCGCATTCCTCGGCGTCGGTGCGTACACCGAGGCGCTGCTCGCCCGATACGGCTGGCCGTTTCCGATCAGCTTCGTGGCCGCCGCGCTCGTCGCCGCCGCAGCCGGCGTCGTCGTGGGACTGCCGGCGCTGCGCGTCAAGGGCATCTACCTCGCGATCGCGACGCTCGCCTTCGGCTTCATCGTCGTCGAGGTGTTCGCGCGCTGGGAAAGCGTCACCGGCGGCAATGCCGGCACGCATCTGCAGGCGCCGCAGGCCTTCGGCTGGAAGGCCGACGACGACGTCTCGTTCTACTTCGTCTGCCTCGTCGTCGCCATCGGCGCGACGCTCCTCATCCTCAACCTGCTGCGCTCGCCGACCGGCCGCGCCTTCGTCGCGATCCGCGACTCGGAGGTCTCGGCGCAGAGCATGGGCATCCACCTCGCGCGCTACAAGACGCTCTCGTTCGCCATTTCGGCCGCGCTCGCCGGCGTCGGCGGCGCGCTCTACGCGCACAAGCTGAAGTTCATCTCGCCCGACCAGTTCGACATCGTCCAGTCGATCGACCTCGTCCTCATGATCGTCGTCGGCGGCATCGGCTCGGTCCACGGCGCCTTCCTCGGCGCGATCTTCCTGATCACGATGCCGCAGGTGATCGCGCTCGCGAAGGACGTGCTGCCTCCCGTGATCGGCCAGGCGCCCGGACTGCAGGGTGCGGTCTACGGCTTCGTCCTGATCGCGTTCGTGCTGTTCGAGCCGCTCGGCCTCTACGGCCGCTGGCTGAAGCTGCGCACGTATCTCCAGATCTTCCCGTTCTACCGGCGCGGCATGTTCAAGCGCCAGAAGAGCTTCCTCAAGTCGGACCGGCTGAAATGAGCACGCCGCTGCTGTCGGCCAAGCACCTGAGCGTCCGCTTCGGCGGATTGCTCGCCGTCAACGACGTGAGCTTCGACGTCGAGCGCGGCGAGGTCTTCACGCTGATCGGCCCGAACGGCGCCGGCAAGACGACGGTCTTCAACCTCATCAGCCGGCTCTACGAGCCGACGACCGGGACGATCGCGTTCGACGGCCAGCCGCTCACCGACCGCGCGCCCCACGAGATCGCCGCCCTCGGCATCGCGCGCACCTTCCAGAACATCGAGCTGTTCGAGAACGCGACCGTGCTGCAGAACCTGCTCATCGGCCGGCACACGCATCGCGCCACCGGCGTCCTGAGCGATCTCCTGTTCACGCCCAAGGCGCGTGCCGCGGAGGTCGCGGCGCGCGAGGCGGTCGAACGCGTCATCGACCTGCTGGATCTGCAGCACCACCGCGAGTCGCTCGTCGCCGGGCTGCCCTATGGCGTGCGAAAGGTCGTCGAGCTCGCGCGGGCGCTGTGCACCGAGCCCAAACTCATCCTCCTCGACGAGCCGTCGTCGGGCCTGAACGTCGAGGAGACCGACGACATGGCGTTCTGGATCGACGACATGCGCGCCGAGCTCGGCATCACGGTGCTGATGGTCGAGCACGACATGGCGCTCGTCTCGAAGGTCTCGGACCGCGTCCTGGCGATGAACCAGGGCGAGATGCTCGCCCTCGGCACGCCGGCCGAGGTGCAGCGCGATCCGGGCGTGATCGAGGCCTATCTCGGCGTCGCCGACGACGTCTCCTCGCTGCGGCGGCCGAGCGCCGTCGCGGTCGTGTCATGAGCCTTCTCAAGCTCCAGAACGTCGAGAGCTCGTACGGGCCGATCCGCGCGATCCGCGGCGTCAGCCTCGAGGTCGCGCGCGGACGGATCGGCACCGTGCTCGGCGCCAACGGCGCGGGCAAGACGACGATCCTGAAGACGATCTCGGGGATCATCGATCCGAGGAAGGGCTCCATCGAGTTCGACGGCGCCGACATCACGGCCGAGGATCCGGCCATCGTCGTCCAGCGCGGCCTGAGCCATGTGCCCGAGGGGCGCGAAGTATTTCCGCTGCTTTCGGTGCACGACAACCTGCAGATGGGCGCCTACACGCGCAAGGACCGCGACGGCGTCGCGCGCGACATGGAGATGGTCTACGGCTACTTCCCGATCCTGAAGGAGCGCGCGCGCCAGGATGCCGGCCTGCTCTCGGGCGGGCAGCAGCAGATGCTCAGCATCTCGCGCGCGCTGATGGCAGCGCCGCAGATGATCCTGCTCGACGAGCCGAGCCTGGGCCTGTCGCCGCGGCTGACGCGCGAGATCTTCGAGATCGTCGTGCGCATCAACCGCGAGCGCGGCACGACGCTGCTCGTCGTCGAGCAGAACGCGCAGATGGCGCTCAACGTCGCCGACTACGGCTACGTGCTCGAGAACGGCCGCATCGTCATGGAAGACACCTGCGAGCGGCTGCGCGAGAAGGACGACATCAAGGAGTTCTATCTCGGCCTGAAGGAAGCCGGCGCGCGCGGCGAGCGGCGCTGGAAGAAGAAGAAGAACTGGCGCTGACGACGGACCGATGCCATGAATCTCTGGGACGCCCACCGCCTCGCGCCGCGCACCGATATCGCTGTCGCCGGCGAGACCGTGCCGGCCGTGTTCTGGAACGGCGTCGCCCGGCGGGCAGGACGCGTTTTCATGCGCGAGAAGAAGCTCGGCCTCTGGCGCGAATGGACCTGGACGCGCACGGGTGAGGCGGTGCGCGAGATCGGCGACGGCCTGCTCGCGCTCGGCTTCGCGCCCGGCGCCTGCGCGTCGATCCTCGCCAACACCGTCGTCGACTGGGTGCTCGCCGACCTCGCCGTGCTCTCCTGCGGAGGCGTCTCGAACGGCATCTATCCGACCGACGCGCCGGCACAGGTCGAGTACCTCTGCTTCGACTCGCGCACGACCGTCCTCTTCGTCGAGGACGATGAACAGCTCGACAAGGTCCTCGCCGTGCGCGAGCGGTTGCCGCTCCTGAAGACGATCGTCGTCTTCGACACCGACGGCCTGCGCGACTTCCGCGACGACGGCGTGATGTCGCTCGAAGCGTTGCGCGATCTCGGCCGCGTCCATGCGAAGGCGCATCCGCGCGAGCTCGACGAGCGGGTCGCCGCGTGCCGGCCCGGCGACCTCGCGATCCTCGTCTACACCTCCGGCACGACCGGCCGGCCCAAGGGCGCGATGCACTCGCACCACGGCATTGTCTTCACCGTCCGCGGCTACAACACCATCATCGCGCAGGACGAGAACGACGAGCGGATGTGCTTCCTGCCGCTCTGCCACATCGCCGAGAGGCTCGGCGGCGAATACTTCGCGATGTACACCGGCTCGATCCTCAACTTCGTCGAGAACCCCGAGACCGTCCCCGAGAACGTGCGCGAGATCGCGCCGACGGTGTTCACCGCCGTGCCGCGGATCTGGGAGAAGTTCTATTCGAGCGTGACGATCGCATTGCGCGAATCGGGGCGGGCGCAGCAGCTCGCCTACGCGTGGGCGATCGGCGTCGGCCAGCGCGTCGCCGACTGCGTGCTGGCGGGTCGGCCGGTCGGCATGGCGCTGCGCCTCCAGTTCGCGCTCGCGCGCCGGCTCGCGCTCGACAACGTGAGAAAACTGATCGGCATCCACCGGTCGCGCTTTCTCGTCACCGGTGCCGCGCCGATCTCGCCCGACCTCGTCAGGTGGTATCTCGCCCTCGGCGTGCCGATGGTCGAGGTCTGGGGCATGACCGAGAGTTGCGGCGCGGCGACCTGCGTGCCGGCCGGGCGGATCAAGCCGGGAATGATCGGGCCGCCGTGCCCGTACAACGAGGTGCGGCTCGACCCCGAGACATCGGAGCTCCTGATCCGCGGCGACAACGTCTTCATGGGCTACCTGAACCAGCCGGAGAAGACGGCCGAGACGATCGATGCCGATGGCTGGCTTCATACCGGCGACGTCGGCACGGTCGACGCCGACGGGTATTTCCGGATCACCGATCGCATGAAGGACATCATCATCACGGCCGGCGGCAAGAACGTGACGCCGAGCGAGATCGAGAACGAGCTCAAGTTCTCGCCCTACATCACCGACGCCGTCGTCGTCGGCGACCGGCGCGCCTACCTCACCGCCATCGTCATGATCGATCTGGACAACGTCGAGAAGTTCGCGCAAGACCACGACGTGCCGTTCGGCAACTACGCCAGCCTCGCGCGCGCCGAGGAAGTGCAGGCGCTGATCGGCGCCGAGGTCGAGCGCGTCAACGCCAAGTTCGCGCGCGTCGAGCAGATCAAGAAGTTCTGGCTTCTCGAGACCCAGTTGAGCGCAGAAGACGAGGAGCTCACGCCGACGATGAAGCTCAAGAGGAAGCTCGTCGAGGCCAAGTACGCCGACCGGATCGAGGCGATGTACGCCCAGTGACCGAAGAGACATTTCCCATTCCGATCAACCGTTCTGGAGACAAGCCCATGAAGAAGATGCTCACCGCCCTTGCCACGTTGCTCGCCGCCGTCGCGGCCCCCGTGCTCGCCGCCGAGCAGCAGGGCGTGAGCAAGACCGAGATCGTCGTCGGCTCGATCCAGGATCTCTCGGGTCCGCTCGCCGGCTTCGGCAAGCAGGATCGGCTCGGCATGATGCTGCGCGTCGACGAGATCAACGAGCAGGGCGGCATCAACGGGAGGAAGCTGCGCCTGATCGTCGAGGACTCCGGCTACGACCCGAAGCGGGCCGTGCTCGCCGCGCAGAAGCTCGTCAACCAGGACAAGATCTTCATCATGGTCGCGCACCTCGGCACGGCCCAGAACAACGCCGCGATGCCGGTGCAGTTCGAGAAGAACATCGTCAACTTCTTCCCGGTGACGGCAGCGCGCGAGATGTACGACCCGTTCAACCGGCTCAAGTACTCGTTCGCGGCGACCTACTTCGACCAGGTCCGCACGACGATGCCCAAGCTCGTCAAGGAAAAGGCCGCCAAGAAGGTCTGCACCATCTACCAGGACGACGAGTTCGGCCTCGAGGTGCTGCGTGGCGGCGAGGCGGCGATGAAGACGATGGGCATCGAGTTCGCCGAGAAGACGAGCTACAAGCGCGGCGCCACCGACTTCTCCTCGCAGGTCGCGCGCATGAAGGCTGCGAACTGCGATTTCGTGCTGCTCGGCACGATCATCCGCGAGACCATCGGCACGATCGCCGAAGCGCGGAAGGCGGGCTTCTCGCCGACCTTCCTGGGCACGAGCGCGAGCTACACCGACCTGATCCACAAGCTCGGCGGCAAGGCGATGGACGGCCTCTACGCAACGATGACGGTGCAGAACCCCTACCTCGACGAGACGTCGAAGGCGATCAGCTTCTGGGCGACGAAATACAAGACCAAGTTCAACGAGGATCCGACCGTGTTCTCGATCTACGGCTACAACGCGATCGACGCCTTTGCACGTGCGGCTTCCAAGGCAGGCCCGAACCTCACGACCGACAGCTTCGTCAAGGCGATGGACTCGATGAGCTTCGAGTCCGACATGTTCGGCAGCGCGCCGTCGAACTTCTCGCCGACCAAGCACCTGGGAAGCGACGCCTCGCGCCTCTCGCAGATCCAGGACGGCCGTTGGAAGGTCGTCTCCGACTACATCAAACCTTGATGCGCAGAGCGGCCGCGATTCACGACACGATGTAGGCGGCGCTGCCGGTGGCGAGGAGCTTGCCGGCGGCGTCCATGAACGCCATCCGCGCCGTCGCGACGCGCGAGCCGAGGCGCAGCACCTCGCCTTCGAGCGTGAAGCGCTCGCCGATCGCAGGGCGCAGGTAGTCGACGCGCAGGTCGATCGTGCCGATCTTGCCGAAGCGGCGCATCCGGTCCGCGGGCGGCTCGTCCATGTGGCGTGCACCGATTGCGGCCATGACCGCGACCCCCGCCATCGCGTCGAGCGCGGCGCTGATGACGCCGCCGTGCAGGCGCTGGTGCGCGAACGAGCCGATGAGCTCGGGCCGCATCAGGAGATGGCCGGTGGCGCCGGTGGGCGTCAGCGCGTCGATGCGCAGGCCGAGCACCTGGTTGAACGGGATGCGCTCCTCGAAGAGGGCGACGAGGCCGGCGACGAACTCGGGCTCGAAGATAGGCGGGGCGGATGGCCCGCTCATGGTCCGAAGCCCAGCTGGCGGGCCGCCAGCTCCTTCATGATCTCTTCGCTGCCGCCGCCGATCATCATCACCTTGACCTCGCGGTAGATGCGCTCGCTCTTCGTGCCGCGCATGAAGCCGGCGCCGCCGAGGATCTGCACGGCCTGGTCGGCGCAGAACTGCATTGTCTGCGTCGCCTGGTTCTTGAGCAGGCAGAGCTCGGCGACCCAGGCGGGGCCGACGTCGCCGCGGTCGTGCCGGGCGACGAGGGCATCGATCCAGGCACGCGTCGCGAATACGCGCATCTTCATGTCGACGAGCTTGTGGCGAACGACCTCGTGGCCGACCAGCGGCTGCCCGAAGGTCTTGCGCTCGCGCGCCCAGGCGAGCGCTTCGTCGATGCAGACGGCGGCGAACGCACAGGCGCCGACCGACATCAGCAGTCGCTCGGCGTTGAAGTTTTCCATCACCATCGCGAAGCCCCGGTTCTCCTCGCCGACGAGGTGATCGGCGGGAACGCGATAGCCTGAGAACGACAGGTGTGCGGTGTCGCTGCACCACCAGCCCATCTTCTTCAGCGGCGTGCGCACGAGCCCGGGCGCGTCGCCCGGGACGACGACGAGCGAGATGCCGCCCGCGCCGGGCCCGCCGGTGCGCACGGCGACGGTGATCCAGTCGGCGCGCACGCCCGAGGTGATGAAGGTCTTCTCGCCGTCGATCACCCAGGCGTCGCCGTCGCGCCGGGCGCGGCACGCCAGGCGGGCGACGTCGGAGCCGCCGCCGGGCTCGGTGATCGCGAGCGCCGCGATCGTCTGGCCGGCGAGCACGCCAGGCACGACGCGTCGCTGCAAGGCGTCGTTGCCGTGCACGACGATCGGCGGCAGGCCGATCGAGTGCGAGAAGAGGCTGGCCATCAGGCCGCCGCTGCCGGCGCGCGCGATCTCCTCGGTCGCGATCAGGCGCCAGGCCATCGCTGCGGGCGTGCCACCGAGGTGCTCGGGATAGCCGATCGAGAGCAGCCCGGCTGCGGCCGCCTTGGCGTAGAGCTCGCGCGGAAAGGTGCCGGCCTCGTCCCAGGCATCGACGAAGGGCGCGATCTCGCGGTCGACGAAGCGGCGCACGCTGGCGCGAAAGGCGTCTCGCGACGCGAGCTCGTCGAGATCGACTGCGGCATCCGCGACTGTCACCGCACGACCTCGACCAGCGGCTGGCGCGTCGCGACCTGGTCGCCGCCGCGCACGTGCAGCGCGGCGACGGTGCCCGCATGCGGCGCGCGCACCGGATGCTCCATCTTCATCGCCTCGATCACCAGCAGCAGCGCGCCGGCCTCGACGCTCGCGCCAGCGACGACGTGCGTTTCGACGACGCGTCCGTGCATCGGCGCGAGCAGCAGGCCCGTCGCGGTCGGTGCGTCGCGTCGTGCGCCGCGCAGGCGGCCGTCGACGGCGTGGAGCTCGATACCGTCGCCGAGCCAGTGCGCTGAGTCGCCGTTGAGCACGCCGACGAGTCGAACGGGACGGCCGTCGATCTCGGCGACCAGAGTGACGTCGATGTCGCGCGAATTGGCGCCGTCTGCAGCCTCGAAACGGCGCAGGCCTACGACGCGATGCGCGATGCCGTCGCAGGCGGCGTGGATATCGTCACGCGATCCGGTCAGCCGCCAG
>JAYTHL010000375.1:0-3777 GCA_043732605.1 Rhizobacter sp.
CACCCTCAGGAGACCGCCCATGGACATGCCCGTCAAAGCCCTCAACAGCGAAAAAGCCAAGGCCCTGCAGGCCGCCCTCGCCCAGATCGAAAAGCAGTACGGCAAGGGCACGATCATGCGCCTGGGCGAAGGCGAGGTGATCGACGACATCGAGGTGGTCTCCACGGGCTCGCTCGGTCTCGACATCGCGCTGGGCGTCGGCGGCCTGCCGCGCGGCCGGGTGGTCGAGATCTACGGGCCGGAATCGAGCGGCAAGACCACGCTCACGCTCCAGGTCATCGCCGAGATGCAGCGCGTCGGCGGCACCTGCGCCTTCATCGACGCCGAGCACGCGCTCGACATCGGCTATGCGCAAAAGCTCGGCGTCAATCTGCAGGACCTGTTGATCAGCCAGCCCGACACCGGCGAGCAGGCGCTCGAGATCGTCGACGCGCTGGTGCGCTCCGGCTCGGTCGACCTCGTCGTCATCGACTCGGTCGCCGCTCTCACGCCCAAGGCCGAGATCGAAGGCGAGATGGGCGATTCGCTGCCGGGCCTGCAGGCGCGCCTGATGAGCCAGGCGCTGCGCAAGCTCACCGGCTCGATCAAGAAGACCAACACCATGGTCATCTTCATCAACCAGATCCGCATGAAGATCGGCGTGATGTTCGGCTCGCCCGAGACCACCACCGGCGGCAACGCGCTCAAGTTCTACGCCTCGGTCCGGCTCGACATCCGTCGCATCGGCTCGATCAAGAAGGGCGAGGAAGTCATCGGCAACGAGACCAAGGTCAAGGTCGTCAAGAACAAGGTCGCGCCGCCGTTCAAGACGGCGGAGTTCGACATCCTCTACGGCCAGGGCATCAGCCGCGAAGGCGAGGTCATCGACATGGGCGTCGAGGCCAAGATCCTCGAGAAGAGCGGCTCCTGGTACGCCTACAACGGCGAGAAGATCGGCCAGGGCAAGGACAACGCGCGCGAGTTCCTGAAGGAGAACCCCGACCTCGCGATCGAGATCGAGAACAAGGTACGCCAGGAGATGGGCATTCCGCTCCTGCCGGGCGCGATGGCCGCGGAAGATTCGCCGGCGCGCCTGAAGGTCGTCAACAAGGACTGAGCCGATTGCAGCCGCGCCGGTCGTTGAAGTCGCGTGGGCTGCAGCTGCTCGCGCAGCGCGACCAGAGCCGCCTCGAGCTGCGACGCAAGCTGCTGCGCCATGCCGCCCGCGACGGCGACTCGCAGGAGACCGCCGATCGTGACGGCGACGCTGCGACGGCGACAGCGGCTGACCAGGTCGAGGCACTGCTCGACTGGCTCGAGGCGAATCGCTTCCTGTCGGGCGATCGCTTCGTCGAGTCGCGCGTCCACGCGCGCGAGGCGCGCTTTGGCAACCTGCGCATCAGGAGCGAGCTGGCGCAACACGACCTCGCGTTGCCGCCCGAGCTTGCGGCTCATCTGGCCGAGACCGAGTGGGCGCGCGCCTCGGCCGTCCGCGAGCGGCGCTTCGCGAGTGCACCGCTCGACGCCGCGGAACGCGCGGCCCAGTCGAGGTTCCTCGCGGCGCGCGGGTTCTCGCCGGAGCTCGTTCACCGCCTGATGCGCCAGCTGCGATCCCCGCGCCGCGCCGACGACGCCTGCGAAGCCGCGGGCTGAGTGTCCAGGCCGCAAAGGCCGTCCTGCACGGGCGTCGTTTCAACGGCCGCGAGCCGATCAGTGCAAACCCGCGTGCTACATTTCCCGGCGCCTTTTCGGGCGTGCGCGGCCGCAAGGGCGCGTCGAATCCGGCAGCGCAGCGCGAGCGTCTCGATGAAGATCCACGAATACCAGGGCAAGGAAATTCTCGCGCGCTTCGGCATCCCCGTGCCACGCGGCTACCCGGCCTTCAGCGTCCGCGAAGCGAGCGAAGCGGCGCAAAAGCTGGGCGGCGCGGTCTGGGTCGTGAAGGCGCAGATCCACGCCGGCGGCCGCGGCAAGGGCGGCGGCGTCAAGCTCGCCCGCTCCGAGGCCGAAGTCGCCAAGCTCGCCGGCGAGATCCTGGGCATGCAGCTGGTCACTCACCAGACCGGGCCGCAAGGTCAGAAGGTGCGTCGCCTCCTCATCGAGGAAGGCGCCGACATCAAGAAAGAGTACTACGTCGCCGTGCTCACCGATCGCGCCACGCAGAAGGTCGCGATGATGGGCTCGAGCGAAGGCGGCATGGACATCGAGCAGGTCGCGCACGACACGCCCGAGAAGATCGTGCGCGTCTTCATCGATCCGATCGACGGCATGCAGGACGCGGCCGCGCTCGAGCTGGCCAACGGGATCGGTATCCCGAAGGAAGCCCAGGCGCAGGCGATCGACGTCTTCAAGAAGCTCTACGCCTGCTACATGGAGACCGACGCGTCGCTCGCCGAGATCAATCCGCTGATTCTCGAAGGCGCCAAGGGCTCCGGCCCGATGACGATCAAGGCGCTCGACGCGAAGTTCAACTTCGACTCGAACGCGATCTACCGCCACCCCGAGATCGCCGCCTACCGCGACCTCGACGAGGAAGATCCGGCCGAGATCGAGGCGAGCAAGTTCGACCTCGCCTACATCCAGCTCGACGGCAACATCGGCTGCCTCGTCAACGGCGCGGGCCTCGCGATGGCGACGATGGACACGATCAAGCTCTTCGGCGGCTCGCCCGCGAATTTCCTCGACGTCGGCGGCGGCGCCTCGGCCGAGAAGGTCACCGAGGCGTTCAAGATCATGCTCAGCAACCCGAAGGTCAAGGCGATCCTCGTCAACATCTTCGGCGGCATCATGCGTTGCGACACCATCGCCGAAGGCGTGATCGCCGCGTGCAAGGCGACCAACCTGAGCGTGCCGCTGGTCGTGCGCATGAAGGGCACGAACGAGGAGCTCGGCAAGAAGATGCTCGCCGACTCGGGCCTTCCGATCATCAGCGCCGACTCGATGGCCGAGGCCGCGCAAGCCGTGATGGCCGCGCTGAAGTGAGCCCCAGAACATGAGCATCCTGATCGACAAGAACACGCGTGTCATCACGCAGGGCATCACCGGCAAGACCGGCCAGTACCACACGCGCATGTGCCGCGACTACGCCAACGGCCGCGAATGCTTCGTTGCCGGCGTCAATCCGAAGAAGGCCGGCGCGGACTTCGAAGGCATCCCGATTTTCGCGACCGTCAAGGAAGCGGCGAAGAACACCGGCGCGACCGTCAGCGTGATCTACGTGCCGCCGGCCGGCGCCGCGGCCGCGATCTGGGAAGCGGTCGAGGCCGAGCTCGACCTCGCGATCTGCATCACCGAAGGCATCCCGGTGCGCGACATGCTCGAGGTCAGGAGCCGGATGCGCGCCCGCGAAGCCAAAGGCGGCAAGAAGACCTTGCTGCTTGGGCCGAACTGCCCCGGCCTCATCACGCCCGACGAGATCAAGATCGGCATCATGCCGGGCCACATCCATCGCAAGGGCCGGATCGGCGTCGTCAGCCGCTCGGGCACGCTCACCTACGAAGCGGTCGCGCAGCTCACCGATGTCGGCCTCGGCCAGTCGAGCGCCGTCGGCATCGGCGGCGACCCGATCAACGGCCTGAAGCACATCGACATCATGAAGCTCTTCAACGACGACCCGGGCACCGACGCCGTCGTCATGATCGGCGAGATCGGCGGCTCCGACGAGGCCGAAGCGGCGCGCTGGTGCAAGGCCAACATGACCAAGCCGATCGTCGGCTTCATCGCCGGCGTGACGGCGCCTCCGGGCAAGCGCATGGGCCACGCCGGCGCGCTGATCTCCGGCGGCGCAGACACGGCCGA
>JAYTHL010000376.1:0-3776 GCA_043732605.1 Rhizobacter sp.
GTGCAGATCAGCCTGATCTCGTCGGTCGCGACAGCCTACCTCGCAGTCCTCGCCGACGACGAGCTCCTGCGCGTCACGCGGCAAACCCTCGTGACGCGCGAAGACGGCTCGCGGCTCACCAAGCTGCGCTTCGACAACGGCGCGTCGTCGGAGCTCGACTACCGCCAGGCCGAGTCGCTGCTCGAAGGCGCGCGCGTCGCGCTCGCGCAGGCATTGCGCCAGAAGGCGCTAGACGAGAACGCTCTGCAGCTGCTCGTCGGTCAGGCGCTGCCCGCCGACCTGCCGGCGCCGCTGCCGCTCGACACGACGCAGATCACCGCCGACGTGCCGGCCGGTCTGCCGTCCGACCTGCTCATCCGCCGCCCCGACGTGCGCGCCTCGGAGCGTCAGCTGCTCGGGGCCAACGCGAACATCGGCGCGGCGCGCGCGGCCTTCTTTCCGCGCATCACGCTGACCGCCAACCTGGGCACGGCGAGTACCGAGCTGTCGGGCCTTTTCAAGGGCGGCTCGTTCGCGTTCACCGGCACGGCGCAGCTGCTGCAGCCGATCTTCGACGCTGGCCGCAATCGCGCCAACCTCGACGTGGCGACGGTCAACCGCGACATCGCCGTCGCCCAGTACGAGAAGTCGATCCAGGCCGCGTTCCGCGAGGTCTCCGACGCGCTCGCCGGTCGCGCGACGCTGGGCGAGCAGCTGCGCGCGCAGGCGGCGCAGACCAACGCGCTCGCGATCACCTACAAGCTCGCCGACCTGCGCTACCGCGCCGGCGCCGCGAGCTATCTCGACACGCTCGATGCGCAGCGCTCGCTCTTCACGGCGCAGCAGGCTTTGGTGCAGACACAGGCGCTGCAGCTGCAGAACCTGGTGTCGCTCTACCGCGCGCTCGGCGGCGGCTGGCGCGAAGCGTCCGAGCTGAGCGCCGCGTCGAACCCGACGCTTCCACCGCCGCGCTGAGCTGTCGCTGCGGCGAGTTCCGCTGCTACGCGTCGAGCTGGTAGTGCGACATCATGCAGTTGTCCTCGTGCTCGATGATGTGGCAGTGGTACGCGAAGTCGCCCGAGTAGCCGGGCGGATAGTGCACGAGCAGCTCGACCAGCTGGTTGGACGGGATCGTCACCGTGTCCTGCCGCGCGATGCCGTCGAGGTTGAGGTCCGACAGCGCGACCGGCACGAATGCACCGGAATCGTCGAGCTGCCAGCGTCGCGTCGCGACGAAGGTCGCGAGGTGGATGTGGAACGGATGCATGTCGGCCGCGCCGGCGGCGGCGTCGAGCGGCTGGCTGTTGTTGAGGTTGGCGACGTACCAGCGCTCGTAGGTCCCGGCCCTCGCTCGGATCGTCGGGTCGTGCAGCGCCGGATACTTCTTGGCGAGGGTGATGTCGGGGTTGAGCTGCGCGGCGAAGAAGCTGCGCCTCGCGAGGCCGTAGCCGGTCGCGCCCGCGGCCTCGCCCGCGGCCGGCGACGACGTCGTCGCCAGGTCGACCGCGAACGGGATCTGCCAGTCACTGCCGCCGGCCTGCATCTCGAAGATCTGGACGTCGCTCCAGCCGGTGATGCCGTTGACCTGCTTGTTGACCTCGAGCCGCAAGGTGTTGCTGATGAGCAGGACGAGGCGGTTCGGTCCCATCACGGCACCGGGCAAAGGCACGAGCTGCGTGCCGTTCCAGGCGAAGTCGTCGTCGCTGGCGGCGTGGGCCAGGACGTCGTCGATCTGCGCGCCGCTCGGTGAGGCCGCGCCCGGCGCCGGCGGGGCGAGCTTGTACGTGGCGGCGATCGCGATCGGGTTCGCGAGCGCGTCGTACAAGACTTGATCGGTGGGTGTGTAGGCCGCGCTGATCGGCGCCAGCACCGAACCGTCGTAGGTCGTGTAGATCGCCTCGAGCGTCAGGTTGTCGATGGCGAGGAAGTAGCGCAGCGAGATGTTGACGAGGCGCAGCCGCGTGACCGATGCGGGCACCGAGGCGAGATCGATGATGATGTCGCGGCGCTGCGCCGGAGCGACGACCAGCGCGTCGGTGTCGCCGAGCGGCACCGAGACGCTGCTCAGGCCCCCGTCGCCGCCGATCAGGCGCATGCACTGCGTGTACCAGACGCGCCCGGACCTGGCCGCGATCGCGTCTGGATCGCACAGCGCGAGCGCGTAGGTGCGTGCGTTCGAGATGTTGAGCATGCGCAGGCGCAGGGCGCTGCGGGCCGCGCTCTGGTCCGCGACCGGGTGGCCGTTGACGAAGATCGCCTTGCCGAGGAATTCCGGTCGCCCGACGGCGTCGTCGGAGCCGACGTTCGACAGGCTGAAGTCGTGCGGGATGCCGGCTTCGTAGTCGATGGCCGTCTGGTCGGCGGTGAGGATCCGGTCGCTGAGCGCGAAGAGGTGCTCCTGCGACCGGCCGCCGATCAGCGCCAGGATCTGGTCGTCCGGAGCGTCACGGATGCAGTACGCGCCCGCAAGACCGGCGTGCACGTGGCGGCCGACGCGGTCCATGCCGTGGTCGTGGTACCAGAGCATCGCGCCGCGCTGCGCGTTGGGGTAGGCGTCCTGCCGGCTCTGCGGGAAGCCGTAGGCATTGCCGACGAAACTCATTGGCGTGAGCGGCCAGCCGTCGGAGCCGGACTGCACGCGCGCGCCGTGCAGATGCACCGCGAGGCCGACCGGCGACTGGTTGATGACGCGACCGCACTGGCCGAGATCGAGCGGCACGTTGATCGGCGGATCCGACAGGCGCGCCGGCATGGCGGTCGAGCGCGCGATGGTGTTGGTCCAGGTGATCATGCACACGCTGTTGCGCCGCACGTTGATGAACGGGCCGAGGTGGTTGCCGAGCACGCCGGTGGCCGGCATGCCGTCGGCGACGTAGACCCACGCGTTGGACTGCACCGGGCTCTTGCCCGGCACCCATTGCACCTGGCGCGCCTGGATCGAGATCGACACGCTGGCGGGATTCTCGAGAACCGGCGTGCCGGTCGTCTCGGTCACGGGCGAGGTCTCGGTCGGGCTGTCGGAGCCGCCGCAGGCGACGAGCTCGAGCACCATGGCCCCCGGCACCGCGGCCACGGACCAGCGCCCGGTCCAGCCGAGAAACGCGCGGCGATTCATCCCCTGGACCTTGTCGCTGTCGATCGGCGACGTCGGCACCGTCATGCTCTCTCCCCCTTGACCGGCGGCGAGTGTCGTGGCTCGCCCGCGAACTGGCAAGCCTCCCAAGACGGGGGTAGCGACTGGCCGCCGCGGTCTCGATGGCTGGACGGTCTGTGCAATCCCCTGACGAGGGGATGTGCTTTGCCGCCAAACACCGTGAAATCCATCCCTCAACAAAAGGGGACGGAGATGGCCGGCATGACGAGATTCAGAAGTTCGTGGGCCTTGTACAGCTCCGGTCTGGCGATGACGATGGCCGTCGCGCTGGGGGTCGTCGTCGGTTGCGGCGGCGACGACTTCAACGCCGCGTCCGCCGGCGCAGCACCGGCGCCCGCAGGCGCCGGCGTCACCGGCATCGCCTATCTCGGTCCGATCAGCGGAGCGACGGCGACCTTCTTCAACGTCAACCCCGACGGCACCAACAACGGCGCCGCGGTCGAGTCGGTCACCACGACCGCGGCGGGCGCCTTCACGTTCACGCACTCGGTCACCGCGCCGTCGCGCATCTGCGTCGACAACGGCACGTACCTCGACGAGGCGACCAACGCCACGCAGACGAACACCGTGCAGCTCTGCGCGCTGCTCGGCGCCGCGACCAGCACGGTCTACATCACGCCGCTGAGCGGCTTCGTCGACGCGA
>JAYTHL010000377.1:0-3758 GCA_043732605.1 Rhizobacter sp.
GACCACCGCCGTGTACGCACCGGCCTTGCCGGGCGGGCAGCGCATCATGACGGCGATGCCGGTGTAGAGCAGGTAGATCGAATACAGGCTCGCGATCAGGCCGAGCACGGCGAGGGAAGGCAGCAGCCCGAAGATGCCGCCGACGAAAGCCGCCGTGCTGGCGTAGGCGACGAGCTTGAGCGCGGCGAACGGATCCTTGGTGCCGCCGAAGGTCGGCGCGAGCGCGTTGACGATCTGCGCCAGGATCCAGACCATCGCCAGCGAGAGCGCGTAGCCGACGACCATGCGCACCAGCGCGGCCATGATCGGCAGCTTGACGGTGACGCCGAACACGCCGGCGCCGACCAGCGTCCAGCCGATGAATCCGGCGATCGCCGGGATCGCGGCGAGGATCAGCACGTAGGCGCGGTAGAGCGTCGCCGCGTCGCCGGGCTCGGCGAGGATCGCCGGCCAGGTCGTCTTCGGCTTCGTCAGGATGGCTTGCACGCGTTCGACCAGCGACATCGGTTGCTCCTCGTGTCAGAACCCGCGATCCTAGGCCAGGCTCTAGGCGTTGAGATAGCCGGCGCGGCCGCCGAGCCAGCGCTCGATGTGGCGGACCGCAGCGTCGGGATCGTGGTCGAGCAAATGCGTGGCGGCGTCGCGAGCGGCGACGGCGAGATCCTCGTCGGTGGCCGGATCGGCGAAGCGCAGCAGCGCGGCGCCCGACTGGCGCGCGCCGAGGAACTCGCCCGGGCCGCGGATGTCGAGGTCGCGGCGCGAGATCTCGAAGCCGTCGTCGGTCTCGCGCATCGCCTTCAGGCGCGCCTTCGCGGTCTCCGAGAGCGGCGCGCTGAAGAGCAGCACGCACACGCTCGCCGTCGTACCGCGGCCGACGCGCCCGCGCAGCTGGTGCAATTGCGACAGGCCGAAGCGCTCGGCGTGCTCGACGACCATCAGCGACGCGTTCGGCACGTCGACGCCGACCTCGATCACCGTCGTCGCGACCAGCACCGCGATCTGGCCGCTCGCGAAGAGCGACATCGCCGCCGCTTTCTGAGCCGCGGGCATGCGGCCGTGGAGCAGGCCAATCATCCGGCCGGGCAGCGCGGCGCAGAGCTCGGCGTGGGTCGCGGTTGCGTTCTTGAGATCGAGCGCGGCCGACTCGTCGACGAGCGGACAGACCCAGTACGTCTGCCGGCCGCTCGCGGCCTCGTCGCGGATCCGGGCGACGACCTCGTCGCGACGCGCATCGGCGAAGAGCTTGGTGACGATCGGCGTGCGGCCCGGCGGCAGCTCGTCGATGGTGCTGACGTCGAGGTCGGCGAAGAGCGTCATCGCCAGGGTGCGCGGGATCGGCGTCGCCGACATCATCAGGAGATGAGGTTCGAGCTTCGCTCGATCCTCAACCTCTTCGGGACAGGATGGGTCCAACCCCTCCCCGTCCCTCCCCTTCAAAGGGGAAGGGACCCTGTCTGGCAGCTCCGTGGCCAGCTTCGCGCGCAGCGCGAGGCGCTGGGCGACGCCGAAGCGATGCTGCTCGTCGATGATCGCCAGGCCGAGCTTCGAGAAGCGCACCCGCTCCTCGATCAGCGCGTGCGTGCCGACGACGAGACCGGCCTCGCCCGACGCGACCTGCGCCAGCATCTCGTCGCGCTTCTTGCCCTTCCTGCTGCCGGTCAGCCACGCGACCGTGACACCGAGCGGCGCGAGCCAGCCCACGAGCTTCTTCAGATGCTGCTCGGCGAGGATCTCGGTCGGCGCCATCAGCGCGCACTGCCAGCCGGCGTCGATCGCGCGCGCGGCGGCGAGCGCCGCGACCACCGTCTTGCCGGAGCCGACGTCGCCCTGCAGCAGGCGATGCGTCGGGATGGCGCGGCCGAGGTCGGCGTCGATCTCGGCGGCGACGCGGTGTTGCGCTTTGGTCAGCGCGAACGGCAGCGCTGCGAGCAAGGCCTCGTGCAGGCGACCCGTCACCGCCACGAGCGGCGGCGCGCGCTGCCGCTCGCGCTCGCGCTTGGCGAGCAGCTGCGAGAGCTGCTGCGCGAGCAGCTCGTCGAACTTCAGCCGTTGCCAGGCGGGATGCGAGCGGTCCTCGAGCGCCGCGGCGTCGAGCCCGGGCGCGGGCTCGTGCAGGCGCGCGATCGCCTCGCGCAGGGTCGGCAGGCCGGGCGGGACGATGCCAGCAGGCAGATGCTCGTCGAGGTCGGCGCGCTTGCGGCCGTCGGCCACCGCCTTGCGCAGGAACGCCTGCGACAGCTGCACGGTGCTCGGGTAGACCGGGGTGAGCGCGGTCGGCAACGGCGTGTCGGCGGTGACGACCTTGAACGCCGGGTGGACCATCTCGAGCCCGAAGAAGCCGCCGCGCGCCTCGCCGCGCACGCGCACGCGCTTGCCGGCGGCGAGCGTCTTCTGCTGAGACGGATAGAAGTGGAGAAAGCGCATGACGAGGTCGCCGCTGTCGTCGGCGATCGTCACGACGAGCTGTCGGCGCGGCCGGAACTGGATCTTCGAGTCGGCGACGACACCTTCGACCTGGCCGGTCTCGCCGTCGTGGAGCGACGCGATCGGCACAACCTGCGTCTCGTCCTCGTAGCGCAGCGGCAGGTGCAACGCGAGGTCGATGTCGCGCACCAGGCCGAGTTTGGCGAGGGCCTGCTCCGGCGCCGATCGCGCGCTCGCCCCTGCGCCGGCGCTCGCCTTGGGTTTGCGCCGCGCGGGAGGGGCCATGGGAGAATTTTGCCCTTCGATGACCCCGCCCCTGGCCCTCAGCGATTTCGACTTCGCGCTTCCACCCGAGCTGATCGCCCAGCAGCCGATGGCCGAGCGCAGCGCCTCGCGCCTGCTCGATGGCCGCGACGGCGTCGCGGTGGACCGGCACTTTCGCGACCTGCCCGGGCTGCTGCGGGCCGGCGATCTGCTCGTCGTCAACGACACCGCCGTGATCAAGGCGCGCCTGCTCGGCGTCAAGGCGAGCGGCGGCGCGGTCGAGGCGCTGGTCGAGCGGGTCGAGGCGGATGGCGTCGTGCTGGCGCATGTGCGCGCGAGCAAATCGCCAAAGGCAGGGTCGAGGATCCGCTTCGCCGACGCCTTCGAGGCCGACGTGATCGGCCGCGCAGGGGACGACGGCTCGCTCTTTCGCTTGCGATTCCCCGACGATCCCTACGCGCTGCTCGACCATCACGGCCATGTGCCGCTGCCGCCCTACATCGCCCGCGCCGACGACAGCGACGACGTCGCGCGCTACCAGACGGTCTTCGCCGAGCGGCCCGGGGCCGTCGCCGCGCCCACGGCGGCACTGCACTTCGACGTCGCCTTGCTCGAGTCACTTGCCGAGCTCGGCGTCGAGCGCACGGCGGTGACGCTGCACGTCGGCGCCGGCACGTTCCTGCCGGTGCGCGGCGAGAGCATCGAAGGCCACGTGATGCACAGCGAGCGCTTCGAGGTCGGCGCCGCAGCGACGCGCGCGATCGCCGCGGCGCGCGCGCGGGGCGGACGCATCGTCGCGGTCGGCACGACGAGCCTGCGCGCGCTCGAGGCCGCGGCGCTGCGCGGCGGCGACGCGCTCGCGCCCGCGTCGGGCGAGACCGATCTGTTCATCACGCCGGGCTTCGGCTTTCGCGTCGTCGACCTGCTGCTCACCAATTTCCACCTGCCGAAGAGCACTTTGCTGATGCTCGTCTCGGCATTCGCGGGCCATGAGCGCATGCGGGCGCTCTACGCGCACGCCATCGCGTCGCGCTACCGCTTCTTCAGCTACGGGGACGCGATGCTCTTGG
>JAYTHL010000378.1:0-11968 GCA_043732605.1 Rhizobacter sp.
GCCGATGCGCTCGAGCCAGGGCCAGCGGTCCTCGTCGCGCAACGCCTGCCCGGCCGCCATGCGAGCGACGCTCTCCGGCGCATGCAGTCCGTCGCCGTCGACGAAATCGAGGCCGAGCGCGTCGGCGATGCCGGCGCCGACGGTCGACTTGCCCGACCCCGAGACGCCCATCACGACGACCGCGCACCGTCGCGTCGCAGCGGAAAGCACATCGCTCATCGGCCGAGAGCATAGGGCCGACGCGTCCCGGGCCCCTTCTCCTACATCGGCACCCCGGCAAGCGGCAGACCATGCGGGATCGTCTCGAACAGGAGCTCGACATGCACACCAGAAAACTGATCGCCGGCCTCACCGCGCTGGCGCTCGCCGCCAGCAGCAGCCTCGCCTTCGCCGCTCCCGACGACCACGGTCGCGGCCGCGACCACGACCAGCGCGGCAACGCCTACGGGCACGATCGCGATCGCCACGACGACCGGCACGACGACCGGCACGACGACCGGCACTTCGAGCGCCACGACGGTCCCGGCGCCGGCCCCGACCACGCGTTCTACCGCGGCGGCCGCCTGCCGCCCGAGTACCGCAATCGCCAGTACGTCGTCGACGACTGGCGCGGCCATCGCCTGAGCGCGCCGCCGCGCGGCTACCACTGGGTCCAGACGGGCGGCGACTACGTACTCGTCGCGATCGCGACCGGCGTGATCGTCTCGATCCTGCTCAACCGGTGACGCGCCTCACTCGACCTTCGCGCCCGAGTCCCTGACGACCTTCGCCCACTTCGCGATCTCGGTCCGCTGATAGGCGGCGAGCTCGTCGGGGCTGGAGCCGACGGCGTCGAGGCCGGCCTCCGCGAGCTTCTTCGCGATCTCGGGCTGGGCCAGGATCTTCTTCACCTCGACCTGGAGCCGATCGACGATCGGCCGAGGCGTGCCCGCGGGCGCGAACAGCGCGAACCACGACGCGGCGTCGAAACCGGGCAGGCCCTGCTCGGCGATGGTCGGGATCTCAGGCGCGGCAGGCGAGCGCTTCAGGCTCGTCACGCCGAGCGCGCGGAGCCTGCCTTCCTTCACCAGCGGGAGGCTCGACGGCATGTTGTCGAACATCATCGTCACGCGGCCGCCGAGCAGGTCGGGGATCGCGGTCGCGCGGCCCTTGTAAGGGATGTGGGTCATGTCGATGCCGGTCATCGTCTTGAAGAGCTCGCCGGACACGTGGATCGAGGTGCCCGAGCCCGACGATGCGAAGGTCATCTTGCCTTCGCGCTTGCCGAGGGCGATGAACTCGGCAAGCGTCTTCGCCGGCACGTCGTTGTTGACGACGAGCAGGTTGGGCGTCGTCGCGAGCAGCGTGATCGGCGCGAAGTCCTTGACCATGTCGTACGGCATCTTCGCGTAGAGCGCGCCGTTGATCGCGTGCGTGCCGACCGTGCCGACGTAGATCGTCAGGCCGTCGGGCGCGGCCTTGGCGACGAAGTCGGCGCCGGTGTTGCCGCCCGCGCCGGGCTTGTTGTCGACGATCACCTGCTGGCCCCAGGCCGTGGTGATCCGCTCGCCGAGCAGACGTGCCAGCATGTCGGGCGCGCCGCCCGGCGTGAAGCCGACGACGATGTGCATCGGCTTGGCCGAAGCGGCTCCCGACGTCGGCTGCGCGGACGCCGTCGTCGCCACGAGCAGCGCGCTCGCGCGCGACGCGGCGACGACGGCACGGGTGATCGCTGATGTCATCGCCCTCTCCTCGCACGCGACGCACGCGGCCTTCGGGAACGGCATTATTCGTCGCGTGCGGCCGCCGGCGCGGCGGGTTTTCCCAGAGGAGGCATCATCGATGGCTGCCAGGAGATCGACCCTTTGACATCCACCCATTTTTTCCGCCGCGCCCTCTGTGCCGCGATCGTTGTCGCCGCGTTGCCTGGATGCGAGCTGATGAAGCGCGACGAGGAAGCGACGACAGTCATCAACCGGCGCGCGATCGGCATGCCCGCGGGCGAATTCTTCGACCGCTTCGGCCGGCCCGGCCCCAAGCGCGACCAGGGCGACGGCTCGGCCGAGTACGACTGGACCTCGAGCGTGCCCTACTCGCGACCCGGTCCGGCGGGTCTCGACGAGCGGATCTGCAGGCTCAAGGTCAGCGTCGACAACAGGGGAAAGGTCAGCGCCGTGCAGATCCTGTTCGACGCGCCTGGCGTCAAGAGCACGTCACGCTGCAGCGAGATCTTCGCGGCGCCGTAGGTTCGATCGACACAACCAGAGGAGACACCATGCTTTCCATCCGATCCGCAGCCTGTGGCGCGCTCGCCGTCGTCGCGTTCGCCGCGATGGCTGAAGACCGCCTGCCGACGATCCCGCCCGCGAGCTACACGGCCGAGCAGAAGCAGGCCGCTGTCGACTTCGAGAGCGCGCGCAAGACACCCGTGTTCGGTCCGTTCGAGCCGCTGATGCACAGCCCGCAGGTGATGAGCCAGGCGCGCGCGATGGGCGACTATCTTCGCTACAAGTCGGCGATCGGCACGACGCTGAGCGAGCTCGCGATCCTCGTCACCGCGCGCGAGTGGTCGCAGGACTACGAGTGGACGGTGCACTACCCGATCGCGCTCAAGGCCGGCATCAAGGTCGACATCGCCGACGCCGTCGGCGATGGCCGGCGCCCCGCCGGCATGAGCGACGACGAGGAAATCGTCTACGAGTTCACGACAGAGCTGCTGCGCACCAGGCGCGTCTCCGACCGCACCTTCGCGCGCGCCGACAAGCGCTTCGGCAAGCAGGGCGTCGTCGACCTGACGGGAATCGCCGGCTACTACACGCTGCTCGCGATGGAGCTGAACGTCGCCCAGTACGCAGGGCCGAAGGACGGCCTGCACCTCGCCCGCTTTCCGAAGTGACGAGAGCGCTCGCCGCGAGCGACGGCGACGTGCTCGTCATCGGCGCCGGCATCGGCGGACTGACGCTCGCGCTCGCGCTGCACCGCGCCGGCATCGCGTGCCGCGTGTTCGAGGCGGCGGCCGAGATGCTGCCGCTCGGCGTCGGCATCAACGTCCTGCCGCACGCGACGGCCGAGCTGCGCTCGCTCGGCGTTCTCGACGCGCTCGAGCGCGTGGCGGTCGTGACGCGCGAGGCGGCGTTCTTCAACCGCTTCGGCCAGGCCGTCTACGCCGAGCCCGCCGGCCGCTTCGCCGGCCACGACGCGCCGCAGCTCTCGATCCACCGCGCCGACCTGCAGGGCGTGCTTCTCGCCGCCGTGCGGGAGCGGATCGGCGCCGACCGCGTCGTCGGCGGACAGGCCTGCGTCGGCATCGACGGGCTCGACGACGAGCGCGTGTGCGCGCGCTTTCGCAGCGCCGACGGCACGACGTCGTCGATCGAGGGCGCGGTCGCCGTCGGCTGCGACGGCATCCATTCCGCCGTGCGCAAGCAGCTCTATCCCGATGAAGGACCACCGCGCTGGTCAGGCGTCAACATGTGGCGCGGCGTCGTGCCGCATGCGCCGTTCCTGAGCGGCGCGACGATGGTCCGCGCCGGCTGGCTCACGGTCGGCAAGATGGTGATCTATCCGATCCGCGACGACATCGACGGCCGGGGCACGCAGCTCGTCAACTGGGTCGCCGAGCTCCAGTGCGCCGAGCCGGTGACGCGCGACTGGAACGGGCGCGGCCGGCTCGACGATTTCCTGCCGACCTTCGCCGACTGGCGCTTCGACTGGCTCGACGTGCCGGCGATGATCCGCGCCACCGACACGGTGCTCGCCTATCCGATGGTCGACCAGGATCCGCTGCCGCGCTGGAGCTTCGGCCGCGCGACGCTGCTCGGCGACGCCGCGCACCCGATGTATCCGCGCGGCTCGAATGGCGCGGGCCAGGCGATCCTCGACGCGACCTGCCTCGCGGCAGAGCTGGCGGTTCGCGGCCTCGGACCCGACGCGCTCCACGCCTACGAGCGCATCCGCAATCCCGCGACGGCCAAGGTCGTGCTCGCCAACCGCAGCACGCCGCCCGACACGATCCTGCGCGAGGTCCACGAGCGCTCCGGCGACAAGCCGTTCGCGCGCATCGAGGACGTGGTCTCGCGCGAGGAGCTGGCGAAGATCGCGAGCGACTACAAGCAGCTCGCGGGCGTGCGCGTCAAGGCCTGAGCCCGCGCCGATCCGCGAACGACTCACCGAGGAGACTCCGCATTGGCCTCGACCATCCCCATCCATCGCCGACGCATCGTCGCGTCGCTCGCCGCGAGCGCGGCATCGCTCGCCTTCGCCGGCCGCGCGTTCGCGCAATCGGCATGGCCCGGCAAGCTCGTGCGCATCGTCGTGCCGTACACGCCCGGCACCGGCATGGACATCCTCGCGCGCACGCTCGCGCCGCATCTCGGCGCGGCCTGGGGCCAGGCGATCGTCGTCGACAACAAGCCGGGCGCCTCCGGCAATCTCGGCGCGGCGCAGGTCGCGAAGGCGACGCCCGACGGACTGACGCTGCTGATGGGCGTGAACACGCTGATCATCAACCCGGCCCTGTACGCGAACATGACGTACGACCCGCTCAAGGACCTCGCGCCGATCGGCCTGTGCGCGACCGGCTCGTTCCTGCTCGTCGCCAGCGCAGCGTCGAAGATCCGCTCGGTCGACGAGCTGGTGAAGGCGGCGCGCGCGAGGCCCGGCGCACTCGACTACGCCTCGCCCGGCATCGCGACGCCGCACCACATGGCGATGGAGCTCTTCAAGCTGCAGGCCAAGGTGTCGATCACGCACATCCCGTTCTCGGGCACCGCCGGCGCGGTCGGCGCCGTGCTCTCGGGCGACGTGCCGCTGATGTTCCTGCCGGTGCACGTCGCGCTGGCGCAGGTCAAGGGCGGACGGCTCGTCGTCCTCGCCGCCGCCGGCGAGAAGCGCACGTCGCTCGCGCCCGACGTGCCGACTCTCGCCGAGCTCGGATACAAGGGCGTCGAGGCCGACCTCTGGTACGGCATGCTCGCGCCGGCCGGCACCCCGCGCGACATCGTGATGAAGGTCAACGCCGACATGACCCGCGTGCTGGCGATGGCCGAGGTCAAGACCGCTCTCGCCGCGCAGGGCATGGAGGTGACGCCGAGCTCGCCCGAGGACATGGCCGCGCTGATGAAGAAAGATGCGACGCGCTGGGCCGCGGTCGTGAAGCAGGCGGGAATCAAAGCCGAGTAGACGGAGACTTGTCATGGCGACCACCGACACCCGGATCGCCTGGCCGTCGCTCGACGATGCGGCCTGGCGCGACACCGGCGCGACGCTGCACCGCTGGACGCAGATCGTCGGCAAGATGCGGCTGGCGCTCGCGCCGTGGCTCAACCACGGCTGGCACGTGCCGCTCTACGTCACCGCGCGCGGCCTCGGCACGTCGGCGATCCACGTCGAGGCGGGGGTGTTCGAGATTTAGCCCGACCTCGTCGACCACCGCTTCTTGCTGCGCAGCTCGTTCGCGCCGGAGCGCGGCTTCGCGCTCGAGCCGATGTCGGTCGCCGCGTTCTACCGGCGCGCGATGGCCGAGCTCGCCGCAGCCGGCATCGCGGTCGCGATCGACGTCATGCCGAACGAGATCGCCGACGCCGTCCCGTTTCCTGAAGACGCCGGCCACGACGCCGACGGCGCTGCTGCGGGGACGGCGTTCTGGCGCGCGCTGGTCCCGATCGACCGGGTCTTTCGCACCTTCCGCACGGCGTTGCTCGGCAAGGCGAGCCCGGTGCATTTTTTCTGGGGCAGCTTCGACCTCGCCGTCACGCGCTTCTCGGGGCGACCGGCGCCTTTGCATCCAGGCGGCGTGCCCGGCCTGCCCGACGCGGTGACGACGTACCGCGCTGCCGCTGCGCTCGGTCGCTGGGACGACGGCCTCGGATGCGGCATCGGCGCGCCGGGACGACCCCGGCCCGTCGCTCCGCGCTAGCGGCGCCAGAACGGCTTGGCCGTCGCAGCCTGCGCGAGCGCCTTGCGGCAACGCTTCGCTGCGCGCGGCAGCTGCGCCTTGAGCCAGCCGACGTTGAACCAGGCGCCCGCGTCGCCCGCGGTCACGCTGGCGGCCGCGAGCTCGAGGCCGACGATCAGGTCGACGTAGGCGCCGAGTGCGTCCTGCGCCGGCCGCAGGCGCGCGAGATAGCGATCGACCGCGCCCGATCCGTACAGGGGACCGACCATCTCGGCGAGATAGCGCAGGCGCTTGAGGCGCTTCCTGACCCGATGCCGCTCGGCGTCGTCGACCGCGCCGAAGCGCTTCGCGGCCTTGGCGAGCGAGGTGTGCAGCTTCGACAGGCGGATCGCGATCTCGCCATGTGCGTCATGCGCATCCGCGGACGCGGACGCAGGCACGACGATCACCTCCGCGACGACATCGATCAGCGCGAGCTGGAACGCCGCCGCGCGCACCAGCGCGACCGGGTCGGGACTCTCCCCGCCGGACGGCTGCAGCCTCGGCTCGGGCGAGCCGGCTTCGGCGAGCGTGCGGCCGAGCGCGGTCGCGACGATGGTCCGGTCGCGGCAGTCGCCGAGCGCGCGAAAGATCTCGGTGACGACGCCTTCCCAAGCCGCCGGCGATGCCTCCGCGGCGGCGAGCTCGCGTGCCGCGGTGCGCAACCGCCGCAGGCCGATGCGCAGCTGATGAATCGCCTCGTCATCGCTCTGCCCGCGCGCAAGCACGCTCGCGTTGGCGCAGACCTGCTCCAGGCACGCGGCGACGATCTCGCGCCGCAACGCCGACGCGGACATCGTCTTGCGCAGCACCGGCCGGCGCGCATGCGTCGCTTCGACGCGTCCTGTGTGGCGGGCCAGCGCCGCGCCGCGCGCCCCTTTCGACAGCGTGCTCAGCCACATGCCGTGTGCGACGACAGCGGCACGCGCCAACGCGACGAGCGCGAGCGGATCACCGGACAGGAGCTCGTACTCGACCTCGCAGATCGCCTCGACGCGATCGCCGGCAACGACTGTGCCGCGATCGAAGGCCAGCTCGACGCGCGCGTCGCCGACGTCGAGCACGACGCTGCTGCGCCGCACGCGGGTCGTGCTCACGGGCACGAGCGGCGCGGTGCCGCCGCCCTCGCCGCGCAGCGCTTCGGCGAGAACACGACCGGCGTGTGTTCCGGCATGCAGCGACGGGTCGGCCTGGGGGCCGTCCGGTCCCCAGCGGCCAAGCCGGGCGACGGTCTCCTCGAGCCGCTCGAAGGCGCTCGGGCCGGGCGCCTTGACGGTCTGCTCCCAGCGCCCGGCGCGCTTGCGCAAGCGCAGCGACACGCCGGCCGCGGCGAGCCGACCGTCGTCGCCATCGACGTAGCGCGACTCGATCGCGGCGCGGCGCGCACCGAGCCGCCGCAGGCTCGCCTCGACCGCGCGCACCGCGCCGGCGGGCAACTCGAACTTCAGCTCGTTCTCGACCATGGCGATGTCGATTCTGACGGCCTCGCCGGAGCTGGGCGTGCGACCCCCGATACCCCCAATGGCGGGCTCGCACCGCCGCGGTCAGAATGCCGCCGATCCGAGACGACAGACAGGAGACGATCATGGCGATGACCAGACGCGAGTGGGTGCGCGGCGTGGCGGCGGCGGGCATGGCGCCGATGGCCGGCGGCACATGGGCGCAGGCGGGCACGCTGAAGATCTCGCACCAGTTTCCCGGCGGCACCGCCACCGAGGGCGACTTCCGCGATCGTCTCTGCCGGCGCTTCGCGGCCGACATCGAGAAGAAGAGCAACGGCGGGCTCAAGGCGGCCGTCTATCCGGGCTCGTCGCTGATGAAGACGATCCCGCAGTTCTCGGCCTTGAGGAAGGGCGCGCTCGACTTCAGCCTGTACCCGCTGTCATACGCCGGCGGCGAGGTGCCCGAGACCAACATCGGCCTGATGCCGGCGCTGGTGCCGAGCTACGAGGTCGGCAGCGCGTGGAAGACGGCCGAGGTCGGCAAGCTCCTGGCCAAGACGCTCGACGAGAAGGGCATCGTCGTCGTCAGCTGGATCTGGCAGGCGGGCGGCGTCGCCAGCCGGGCCGCGCCGCTGGTCCAGCCCGACGACGCCAAGGGCATGAAGGTGCGCGGCGGCAGCCGCGAGATGGACATGATGCTGAAGGCCGCCGGCGCCTCGGTGATCTCGCTGCCCTCGAACGAGATCTACGCCGCGATGCAGACCGGCGCGATGGACGCCGCGATGACCTCGTCGACCAGCTTCATCTCGTTCAAGCTCGAGGAGATCGCCAAGAGCCTGACGAGCGGACGCAACAAGGCCTACTGGTTCATGTTCGTGCCGCTGCTGATGAGCAAGGAGATCTTCGCCAAGCTGCCGAAGGCGCAGCAGGACATCATCATGGCGGCAGGCGCCGAGCAGGAGAAGTTCGCGCTCGACGCCGCCAAGGCCGACGACAAGATCGCCGCCGACGTCTACGCCAAGGCCGGTGCCAAGGTCTACGACCTCGACGATGCGACAGTGAAGAAATGGCAGACGATCGCCCGCGACACCGCCTGGAAGGACTACGGCGAGAGGGGCGAGACCTCGGCGGCCCTGCTCAAGGCGGCGCAAAAGCTGCTCGCGTGAGCGGCCGGCGCGGCGACGCCGGCGCGCCCGCGGGCACGCTGGACGCCGACCTCCTCGCCGGCGCCGCGAGCCTGCCGCCGACCTCGGCCGAGATGGCGGTGTCGACGATCGACCCCGCGACGCCGCGAATGCTGCTGCCGCTGGCGCGCGCGCTGGCCTTCGCGAACCGCTGCACCGTGGCCTTCGGCATGCTGGCGCTGCTCGGCGCCTCGCTCGTGCTGACCTCGAGCGTCGTCACGCGCTACGTCTGGAAGGCGTCGACCGACTGGCAGGACGAGACCGCCGTCTTCCTGCTCGTCGGCGCGACCTTCCTGTGCGGCGCGTTCGTGCAGTCGATCCGCGGCCACGTCGGCATCGAGGCGCTCTCCACCTTGCTCTCGAAGAGAGTCGACGTGACCCGACGGGTCGCGGTCGACGCTCTCTGCCTCGCGTTCTGCGCCCTCTTCGCGTGGAAGTCGTGGACGCTGCTGCACGAAGCCTGGGTCGACAAGCAGACGACCTCGTCGTCGTGGGCGCCGCCGCTCTGGATCCCGTACGGCCTGATGGCGATCGGCATGACGCTGCTCTCGCTGCAGCTCGCAGTCCACCTCTCGGCGAGCGTCAACCGCATGCGCGCGACCTTGCGCGCCCACTGATGTCGATGCTCTGGCTCGGGCTGGCCTTCGGCGCGGTCACGCTGATCTTCATGCTCTCGGGCGCACCGATCGCCTTCGCGCTCGGCGCCGTCGCAGTCGTCTTCATGGCGATCTTCATGCCGGGCGCGTCGCTCGACACGATCACGCAGAACGTCTACGAGGAGATGGCGAGCATCACGCTGCTCTCGATCCCGCTCTTCATCCTGAAGGGCGCGGCGATCGGCCGCTCGCGCGCCGGCCAGGACCTGTACGCGGCGCTGCACGCGTGGATGAGCCGCGTGCCAGGCGGCCTCGGCATCGCCAACGTGTTCGCCTGCGCGCTCTTCGCGGCAATGGCCGGATCGAGCCCGGCGACCTGCTCGGCGATCGGCTCGGCCGGCATCCCCGAGATGAGGAAGCGCGGCTACTCGCCCGGCTTCGCCGCCGGGATCATCGCCGCCGGCGGCACGCTCGGCATCCTGTTGCCGCCGTCGATCACGATGATCCTGTACGCGGTCGCGTCCGAGCAGTCGCTCGGGCGGCTCTTCCTCGCCGGCATCGGACCGGGACTGCTGCTGGTCGCGCTGTTCGCGATCTACGCGGCGCTGCGCTACCGGCGCGAGCACCGCGACGCGATCGCCGCGCACGCGCGCGACGGCACGGCCTCGGCGATGCTCGACGTCGACATCTACACGCTGCGCCAGAAGGTCGAGATGCTGCCGCGCGTGCTGCCTTTCGTCGTGCTGTTGATCGGCGTGATGATCGCGCTCTACGGCGGGTTCGCGACGCCGTCGGAGACGGCCGGCCTCGGCGCCCTGCTCGCGCTCGTCCTGATCGCGATCGTCTACGGCGTCTGGCGCCCGAAGGACCTCGCGCCCATCCTGACGGCGACTCTCAAGGAGTCGACGATGCTGATGTTCATCATCGGCATGTCGCTGCTCTTCTCCTACGTGATGAGCTACCTGCACATCAGCCAGGCCACAGCCGAGTGGATCGTCGCGCTGCAGCTCTCGAAGTGGCTGCTGCTGGTGGCGATCCTCGTCCTCGTCGTCGTGCTCGGCTTCTTCCTGCCGCCGGTGAGCATCATCCTGATGACCGCGCCGATCGTTCTGCCGCCGCTCAAGGCGGCCGGCTTCGATCTGATCTGGTTCGGCGTGCTGATGACCATCGTCATGGAGACCGGCCTCATCCATCCGCCCGTCGGCCTCAACCTCTTCGTCATCAAGAACATCGCGCCCGACATCACGCTCGGCCAGATCATCCGCGGCGTGCTGCCCTTCGTCGGCCTGATGTTCTTCGCGGTGTTCCTGATCTGCGTCGCGCCGCGGATCGCCACCGCGCTGCCCGACGCCGTGATGGGGCCGACGTCGACGAGGTAGCGCTCGGCGGCCGCGCGCTCAGCGCGGCACGCCGACGATCACGCTCGACGCCTTGAAGATCGCCGTCGCCGGCGCGCCCGGCGCGAGACCGAGCGAGCGGGCGCTGTCCTGCGTGACGATCGCGGCGATGCTCAGGCCGCCGCCGACGTCGATCACCACCTCCGAGTTGACGGCGCCCGGCGTCACGGACGTCACGCTGCCGGCAAGCTGGTTGCGCGCCGAGAGGCGCGCGCTGCCCATGTCGGCGACGACGACGACCGACGACGCCTTGACGAGCGCGAACGCCTCGACGCCGACGACGAGGCCGAGGCTGGCCGCGCTGTTGCGCGTGATGACGGCAACGATGCGCTGGCCACCGGGCAGCGCGAGCTCGATCTCGTCGTTGACCGCACCGGTGGTGACGGCGCTGACGGTGCCGACGAGCTGGTTGCGTGCGCTGGTCTTCATGAGGTCTCTCCCGGAGTCGCGGGCGATCGGCGACGCGGCGTGGCCGGCGTCGAGGACGAGCACCTCGTCGGCGAAGGCGTCGACGTCGGTGGGATCGTGGGTGATGAGGACGATCGGCAGCGCGAGCTCGGCCTGGAGCGCGCTCAGGTCCGCGCGCAGCTTGCTGCGCAGCGGTGCGTCGAGCGCGGCGAAGGGCTCGTCGAGGAGCAGTGCGCGCGGCTCGGCGACGAGCGCGCGCGCGATTGCGACGCGCTGGCGCTGGCCGCCAGAGAGCTCGTCGGGATAGCGCGCCGCGAGCGGCCGGAGGCCGAGCGCGTCGAGCCAGCGGTCGACCGCGCCCCCGGCCGCGTCGCGGCGCGGGTTGCGCCAGCCGGTCTCGCGGCCGAACGCGACGTTGCGGCGCACGTCGAGATGCGGGAAGAGCGCGTATTCCTGGAACAGGTAGCCGAAGCCGCGCTGGCGCGCCGGAACGTCGGTCGCGGTCGTCGTGTCGAGCAGCGTCTCGCCGTTCATCCGCACATGGCCGGCGTCGGGGCGGACCAGTCCGGCGATCGCCTTCAGCGTCAGCGTCTTGCCCGCGCCCGACGGGCCGAAGAGGACGAGTCGCGTCGCGTCGCTGCGGAAGGCGACGTCGAGCTCGAAGCGATACTCGCCCGCGCCCATCACCTTTTGGACCGCGACGTCCCACCTCATGCGCGCCTCACGCCCTTCCCGGCAGGCGCAAGGGCGCGAGCCGGCCGGCCAGCAACAGCACGACGATGCAGGTCGCCGACGTCATCAGGACGAGCAGGTTCGCGAGGTCGTCCTGGCCGGCCTGGACCGCTTCGTAGACGGCGATCGAGAGCGTCTGCGTCTTGCCGGGGATGCTGCCCGCGACCATGAGCGTCGCGCCGAACTCGCCGAGCGATCGCGCGAAGGCGAGCAGCGTGCCCGCGAGGATGCCGCGCCAGGCGAGCGGCAGCGTGACGCGGAAGAACACCGCGGCCTCGCCGAGCCCGAGCACGCG
>JAYTHL010000379.1:0-3740 GCA_043732605.1 Rhizobacter sp.
GTAGACGTCGTTGATCCGCGGCACGGCGATGAGCTCGCCCTCGGTGCTGAAGGTCCACGCGTGGTACGGGCACTTGAAGAACCGGGCCGTCCCGGAATCGACGCGACAGACCTTGGCGCCGCGGTGGCTGCAGCTGTTGAGGAAGGCGCGCAGGCGACCCGTCTTGTCGCGCACGACGATCACCGGGTCCTCGCCCATCGTCGTGGTGAAGAACGACTGCTTCTCGGGCAGCGCGCTCTCGTGCCCGAGGTAGAGCCAGCACTTCGCGAAGATGCGCTCCTGCTCCAGGCGATAGACGCCGTCGTCGACAAAGAGCCGGCGGTCGACGGCCGAGCCGTCCGGCGCCATCAGATCGCCGGCGGCGAAGGAGGCGATGCGCGCATCGGCGCTCACGAGCGGCGGCAGCGGCGTCTTGTATGCCTTGGCGTTCGTCGCGGGGTTGTCGGTGTCGGCCATGCGGTTCGTGTCGAGCGTGTCGTGCGGGTCAGGCGCGCGGGCCGCGCACGGCCGCGCCGCCGTCGAGCGCGAGGATGGTGCCGGTGGCGGTGCGAGAGCAAGCGTCCGACGCGAGAAAGACATAGGCGCCGGCGAAATCGTCGGCGCTCGGCAGGATCTGCAGCGGCACCTGGCTCGGCATCGGGCCAGTGGTGCTCGCCTCCTGGCCGAGGCTGTCGAGTCCACGCAGTCCTGTCGGCACGTAGCCCGGCGCGACGGCGTTGACGCGGATGTCCGGCGCCAGCTCGAGCGCGAGTTGCTTCGTCAGCCCGTTGACCGCGTGCTTGGCGGCGACGTAGAGCGGGCCGCCGAAGCCGGCATGCGTGCCGGACACCGAGCTCGTGAAGAGGATGCAGCCGCGCGCCTTGGCGAGCGCGTCGGCAGCGGCGAGAGCGCCGAGCAGATAGCCCTTCACGTTGACGGCGAAGAGCTCGTCGAACGCGGCGTCGAGCTCGGCGGCCGTGAACGAGCGCAGGGCGCGCCGGTTGTCGTAGAGGCCGGCGTTGCCGACGAAGACGTCGAGGCGGCCGAAGCGGCTGAGGGCCAGGTCGACGGCGCGCCGGTTGTCGTCGGCGGAGCGCACGTCGCCGACGATGCTGTCGAAGGAACCAAGCGGAACGCCGTTTCCCGGCGGCGCCGCGACGCGGTCGAAGGCGACGACGTTCGCGCCTTCCGCGAGAAAGCGCGCCGCCACCGCACGCCCGATGCCGCTCGCGGCTCCGGTGATCAACGCGGTCTTGCCCGCCAGTTGAAGCGACATGGATCGTCCTGGTGTCGGCGTCGAGCCAATCTTCGATCGACGCCTAGTATTCTAGCGTAGTATGCTACGAGCAGTCACAGAGGCACATCCTCGAACGGAGTTCGCATGACGAGAAGTTTGTTGGGTCTGGTGCTGGCACTGGCGTCGAGCGCGGTGTGCGCCGAAGTGGTGGTCGGAGTGTCGGTCAGCGCGACCGGGCCGGGCGCGTCGCTCGGCGTCCATGTGGCGAAGGCGATCGCGCTCCTGCCCAAGACGATCGGCGGCGAGGCCGTGCGCTACGTGGTGCTCGACGACACCAGCGACCCGACGGTCGGAGCGAAGAACGTGCGCCGCTTCGCGGTGGAAGACAAGGCCGACGTGATCATCGGCTCGAGCACCGTACCGGTCGCGCTGGCCCAAGGTGCGGTTGCGAACGAAGCGCGCATCCCCTTCATCGCCCTGTGCCCGATCCCGATCGACGCGGCCAAGCAGACCTACCTGTTCGCCGTGCCGCAGCCGATCCCGCTGATGGTGAGCGCGGTCGTCGAGCACATGCAGGCCAACAAGGTGAAGACCGTCGGCTACATCGGCTTCGCCGATTCGTGGGGCGACGCGAACTACAACGCCCTGAAGAACAGCGGCGGCACGGCCGGCCTCGACATCGCGACCAACGAGCGCTACGCGCGCGGTGACACGGCCGTCACCGGGCAGATGCTCAAGGTGCTGGCGTCGAACCCGGATGCGATCTTCGTCGGCGCGTCGGGCACGCCGGCCGATCTGCCCCAGCTCGCCGCGGTGGACCGCGGCTACAAGAAGCAGATCTATCACACGCACGGCGTGGTCAACCCTGACTTCATCCGCCTCGGCGGCAAGAGCGCAGAGGGGGTGATCGCGCCCACAGGCCCGGTCGTCGTTGCCGAGCAGCTCGCCGCGAACGATCCGTTGAAGGCTTCCGGCCTGCAGTTCCTCAAGCAGTACGAAGACGCGTACGGTGCAGGCAGCCGCAACGCCTTCGCCGCCTACGCGTGGGACTCCGGCGTCATCGTCCAGGCCGCGCTGCCCGTCGCGATGAAGACGGCGAAGCCGGGCACGCAGGCATTCCGCGATGCCCTGCGCGACGCCATCGAGACCGGCAAGGACGTGAAGGGCACACACGCGATCTACAACATGAGCCCGACCGATCACTACGGCGTCGACAAGCGCGCCCGCGTGCTGGTGAAGGTCGACAACGGCGAATGGAAGCTGGTCCGCTAGAGCCGGTATCGCGCGAAAAACAGAAAGACGAGACAACCATGAGCGGATTCAAGGTCACGCGCATCGCAGACGCGGAACTGGTGTCGTACGGGCCGCAGAGCGACCTGCGCGTGCTCGTGGGCGACGCATCGGGCAGCACGCCCATCCGCGCCGCGCTGCAGAGCTGCCAGCCCGGCTACGTCGTGCCGTACCACTGCCACCCCTACATCGAGTACCTGATCGTCATCGATGGCGCCGCCACCTTCATGATCGAAGCCGACGGCGTGCAGACCGTCGAGCTGCGCAAGGGCGACACGGTCGAGCTGCATCCGGGCGTGTGGCACGCGTTCACGACATCGCCGACCGAAGTGACGCGGCTGCTCGGCATTCATATCTCGTCCGAGCGCATCGTCAACTACAAGCCCGGCGTGAAAACGGACGCACGGGGATTTCGCGTCAACGAGGACACCGCCGTCGCCGAATCCGCCGATAGGGCATAGCCGGGCCGCGCAGCGCCGGCCGGCAACGCATGGCGACGTTCGAGCTGGCACTCGTCGGCTTCGGGGCCATCGGCCAGGAGCTCGCGCGGGTGCTGCGAGCGGACGCGCATCTGCGCATCACGCAGATCGTGACGACGCCGCAGTCGATCGAGCGCGTCCGGAGCATTGCGGCGCAGTTGGCGCCGCACGCGCGCGTGCTGGACGCGGTCGACACGTCACCCGGGCACCGGCCCGATCTGGTCGCCGAATGCGCCGGCCATGCGGCCATCGCATCGCACGTCGTCCCTGCACTGGGGTCCGGCATCCCTTGCGTGGTGGCGTCCGTCGGCGCCCTCGCTGAGCCCGGCCTGCTCGCGCATCTGGAAGACGCCGCGACGCGCGGCCGGACGCGGGTGCAGCTCATCTCGGGGGCCATCGGCGCACTCGATGCGCTCGATGCGGCGCGCATCGGCGGTCTGGACCGCGTGCTCTACAGCGGCCGCAAGCCGCCGCGCAGCTGGGTCGGAACGCCGGCGGAGCGGGTGTGCGACCTCGCGCGCCTCGTCGCGCCGTGCGTCGTGTTCCAGGGCAGCGCACGCGAGGCGGCGATGGCTTTCCCGAAGAATGCCAACGTGGCCGCGACGGTCGCCCTGGCCGGCCTCGGCCTCGACCGCACCGAAGTCCGGCTGATCGCCGATCCGGGTGCCGAGCGAAACGTCCATCGGCTGGAAGCCTGGGGCGCGTTCGGGCGACTGGAGCTCGAGATGGAGAACCTCGCGCTGCCGGACAATCCC
>JAYTHL010000380.1:0-3729 GCA_043732605.1 Rhizobacter sp.
CGGCGGCGCCAAGGCGCTGCCGTGGCAGGTCGTCGGCTACGTCGAGCGCTGCGAGGTGCCAGAGAGCGCCGACGACGAGCAGACCTTCTGGCGCGAGTACCTGCTCTACCACCGCACCGAGGGCTTCGCGTTCCTCGTCGATGCAGAGGACGGCTGGAGCTGGGCCGCGCCGATCACGGGCGCGCCGCAGAGCTTCGGCGAGAGCGTCAAGTACCAGGACGTGCTCTATCGCAAGCTCTACGACTACGTCGGCAAGGTGACCTACGTGCTCGGCGAGTTCTACTGGCGCCTGTCGCGCGACGAGCGCACCGCCAACAGCGACTACGTCGGCACGGGCGCGGCGCAGACGAAGCGGCTCAACCGCGAGCAGACGCAGAGCGAGGGCAACCGCGAGATCGTCTGGTCGGCGGGCGAGACGCTGACGGCCGAGCAGGTGCTCGCCGCCTTTCGCCTCGCGCCCGACAAACGCGCGGCGCTCCAGCGCGACGCGCTGCCGACGACCTTCAAGGGCTCGCTGATCGGCAAGATCTTTTTCTGGCTCTTCATCGTCATCCTCGTGCTGCTGCTCTTTCGCTGCAGCAGCGGCGGCGGCACGGGCGACTGCAGCCAGACTCGCAACACTTTCGGCGACGCGTCGCAGGAGTACCAGAATTGCCTGAACAACCAGCGCAGCGGCGGCGGATACAGCGGCGGCGGCGGGGCGTTCGGGGGCTTTTCGACCGGCGGCGGGCACAAGTGAGCCCGGCGTCCACACGCTCGATCGAGCACGACATTTTTTGGACAGGAGACTGGCAATGACCTACGAGTGGCTGCGGCCCGAAATCATCTTCGGCTCGATCCTGTACGCGGTGATCGGGATCGTCGTCCTGGGCATTTTCTTCGTCGTCGTCGACAAGCTGACGCCGTACCACCTGTGGACCGAGATCGTCGAGAAGAAGAACATGGCGCTCGCGATCGTGCTCGGCGCGATGTGCATCGCCGTCGGCCTGATCGTCGCGGCGGCGGTGCATGGGTGAGTGATCCGGTGGCCGAACAGGCCGCCCCGATCCGCCCGGCCGAGGTCGCGCTCCTCGCCTCGGTCTTCGTCGTCGCCGCGTGCGGGCTCGTCTACGAGCTCGCCGCCGGCACGCTCGCCAGCTACCTGCTCGGCGACTCGATCCTGCAGTTCTCGACGGTCATCGGCACGTACCTGTTCGCGATGGGCGTCGGCTCGTGGCTGTCGCGCTATCTCGAGCGCCAGCTCGTCGCGCAGTTCCTGCGCATCGAGCTCCTCGTCGGCCTGATCGGCGGGCTGATGCCGGCGATCCTGTTCGCGCTGCAGTCGCAGACGACGACGTCGTTCCGTTTCGCGCTCTACGGCCTCGTGCTCGCGGTCGGCATCCTGGTCGGCCTCGAGATCCCGCTCGTGATGCGGATCCTGAAGCGTCACGCCGGCGGCGCGCACGGAGGTCTGCGAACGCTCGTCTCGCAGGTCCTCACCTTCGACTACCTCGGCGCGCTCGCGGTCTCGATCGCCTTCCCGCTCCTGCTCGTGCCGCAGCTCGGGCTGATCCGCACCGGCGCCTTCTTCGGCCTGATGAACGCGGGCGTCGCGGTCTGGGCGCTCTGGCTCTTTCGCGGCGAGCTGCGCGGCCTCGCGGCGCAGGCGCTCGCCTGCGCGCTGACGATCGCCGCGCTCGCCGCGGCCTTCGTCTTCGCCGACCGTGTGACGACCTGGGCCGAGGACCGCTTCTACGCCGACCACGTGATCTACAGCGAGACGAGCGCGTACCAGCGGGTCGTCGTCACCGCCAGCCGCGCGGGGGTGCGTCTTTTCCTCAACGGCAACCTGCAGTTCCACTCGCGCGACGAGTACCGCTACCACGAGGCGCTGGTCCACCCGGCGCTCTCGGCGCAGGGCGCGCCGCGGCGCGTCCTCGTGCTCGGCGGCGGCGACGGCATGGCGGTGCGCGAGATCCTCAAGTACCCGAGCGTCGAGAAGGTGACGCTTGTCGAACTCGATCCGCACATGACGACGCTGTTCTCGACCATGCCGCTGCTGCGCGGCCTGAACGGCGATTCGCTCCATTCGCCCAAGGTCGAGATCGTCAACGCCGATGCCTTCGCCTGGCTCGAGCAGCACGACGAGATGTTCGACGCGATCGTCGTCGACTTCCCCGACCCGACCAACTTCTCGATCGGCAAGCTCTACACGCGCACCTTCTACGAGCTCGTCGAGCGGCACCTGTCGGCGAGCGGCTATGCCGTCGTGCAGACGACGTCGCCGCTGATCGCGAGAAAGAGCTTCTGGACCGTCGCGACGACGATCGAGGCTGCCGGCCTGACGACGACGCCGTACCACGCGCATGTGCCGAGCTTCGGCGAATGGGGCTTCATCGTCGCGAGCCGGCGTCCGTTCCGGCTGCCGACGACGCTGCCGGCGAACCTGCGCTTCCTGACCGTCGCCGGCCTGCCGGCACTTTTCGACTTTCCGCCCGACATGGCGCGCGTGCCGACGGAGATCAACCGCCTCTCGAACCAGGTGCTGGTGCAGACCTTCGAAGAGGAGTGGGGCAAGGTGGCGCGATGAGCAAGCGCTCGCGCGGGCCGACGCGGCGCAGCGTGCTGGCGGCGTCTCTCGCCACGACCTTCGCGGCGATCGCGCCGCTCGGAGCGTGCTCTCGGCGCGACGTCGCGACCTACGACGGCGGCTGGCTCGGCATCTCGGCCGATCGCGGCCACCTGATGCGCGACGCGACGGCCGGCTCCAAGTCGGGCGCGCTGCCGCAGGTCTCGACGACACGCCATGTCGGCGCGCTCGTCGTCGGCGCCGGCATCGCCGGCCTCGGCGCGGTGCGCGCGATGCACGGCGCCGGACTCGACGACTGCCACGTCCTCGAGCTCGAGGACCGCGCCGGCGGCAACAGCCGCGGCCACTCGATGGGCGGCATGCGCTGTCCGCTCGGCGCCCACTACCTGCCGGTGCCTGGCGAGGCCGCGGTCGAGGTCATCGAGCTGCTCGAAGAGCTCGGCGTGCGCAAGACCGTGCACGGCAAGACCGTCTATGACGAGCGCATGCTGTGCCATAGCCCGCAGGAGCGCCTGTTCATCGCCGGCGGCTGGCGCGAGGGCCTGCTGCCGCCGATCGAGTCGCTGCCGGCGGAACAGCGGACGGCGACGCTGGCGCAGTACCGCGCGTTCGGTGTCGCGGTCGCGGCCGCAGGCGAGGGCGGCGCTTTCGCGATCCCGACGGCGCGTGCGCGCTGGAGCGACGCGCTGGCCGCGCTCGACCGCGTCACCTTCGGCGCCTGGCTCGATGCCGAGGGGCTGACGGCCCCGGCGCTGCGCTGGTACCTCGACTACTGCTGCCGCGACGACTACGGCGCCGGCGCCGCGCACGTCTCGGCCTGGGCCGGCCTGCACTACTTCGCCAGCCGGCACGGCTTTCGCGCGCCCGGCGACGAGCCCCGCGGCGGCGATGCCGGCGACGGCATCCTCACTTGGCCCGAGGGCAACGCCTGGCTCGCCGAACGGCTCGCCGCGCCGCTCGGCGATCGCTTGCACGGCGGGCGCGTCGCCATCGCCGTGCGCGAGCGGCGCGACGCGGTCGAGGTCGACGCCTGGAACGTCGCGACGCGCCAGCGCGAGCGCTGGATCTCGTCGCACGTCGTCCTGGCGACGCCGCTCTTCGTCTCGGCGCGCGTCCTCGACTCGCCCTCCGCCGCTCTCGTCGCCGCCGCGCAGCTCGTG
>JAYTHL010000381.1:0-3727 GCA_043732605.1 Rhizobacter sp.
AATCAGGAGACGGGTCGGCGACCGCCGGCTCGTCTTTCTTCATCGGGAACCTGCGACTTGTCTTCGAACATGGACCACTACCGGATCGAGGCGAAGCCCTTCTATCGCCCGGCCGGAAACGAGATCGAGCTGTACGAACACGCCTATGCGCATCGCATGCCGATGGTCCTGAAGGGGCCCACCGGTTGCGGCAAGACGCGGTTTATCGAGTTCATGGCATGGAAGCTCGGGCGCCCGCTGGTCACGCTTGCCTGCAACGAGGACATGACCGCGTCCGACCTCGTCGGGCGTTACCTCCTCGATGCCGCAGGCACGGCCTGGCACGACGGACCGCTCACCCTCGCGGTTCGACACGGAGGCATCTGCTATCTGGACGAAGTCGTCGAAGCTCGCCAGGACACGACCGTCGTCATCCATCCCCTGACCGACGCGCGACGGATCCTCCCGCTCGACAAGAAGGGCGAAGTCGTCCACGCCCACGCCGACTTCCAGCTGGTGGTGTCCTACAACCCCGGCTACCAGAGTCGCAGCAAGGACATGAAGCCGTCGACGAGGCAACGCTTCGCTGCACTCGAGTTCGATTATCCCGATGCGTCGATCGAGTCCGAGATCGTCGCGCACGAAGCGTCGATCGCGCTCGACATCGCGACCAGGCTGGTCGGAGTCGCCCACCGCTCGCGCACGCTCAAGCAGCACGGGCTCGACGAAGGGATCTCCACCCGCATGCTCATCTACGCCGGCGTGCTCATCGCCTCCGGGGTGGAGCCGCGACAAAGCTGCGACATGACGATGACCCACGCCCTGACCGACGACCCCGATATGGCACGCGCCATCCGGGGGTTCATCGCGGCCTACTTCCCCTGAGTCGCGCATGGCCTTCGCGGGATCTTCACGTGCCCCCGGCGACGCAACCCCGCCGAGCGAAGCCGCGAACCGCTTCGCTCTGCTTTCCGATGATCTCGAACGCAAGCTCGCGCGCCTGGCCGCGCGTGCCGGAACTGCGCAGGCAGCGGCCGTCCTGCAATGGCTGGAGTCCCTGAACGACGACGACCCGGCGAGTGCGTGTCTCGTCATCGAGCGGCTCGATCATCTCCTGTCGCATGTCGACCAGGCCGGACTCGGTCGATGGCTGCTGACCGGCGTGCGCCTCTACCAACGGGATCCGGAGCGGCAGAGGCAGTACTTTCGGCTCGACGACCCTCGTTCGGTGCAGGCCCTGCACTCCGAAGCCGGAAGCGGTGAGCTCGCCGCCTACCTCCCGGCGCTCGCGCTGATCATGCACGGGCTGTGGGGTGTGCCACTGGAGATCCAGGGCATCCAGAAACGTGGTCTTCACGGCCCTCGTCAGCGGCCCATCCTGACGACATCCCATCTGCTCCTGCCCGACGACTACACGCGCCTCGACGGCCCTGAACTCTTCGGCGTGCATCTCGCCGCGGTGGCGCATGCCGTCGCCCACCTTCGCCACTCGCCGCGCAGCCAGACGACGCAGGGTCTGAAGCCGATGTCCGTGGCGGTCGTCTCGTCGCTGGAAGATGCCCGGGCCGAGCGTCTGCTCGTGCGTGACTATCCTGGCGTGCGGACCTGGTTTCTCGACATCGCGAAGCAATCCACGCGCGCCCACGCGCTCGATTTCGAGTCGCTGCTCGGCAGGATGGATCGCGCCTTGATCGACCCCTCCTACGAGGACGACAACCACTGGGTCAACAAGGCACGTCGGCTGTTCGACGAGGCGGCCGCCGACCTGTCCGACTACGCTGAATTCCGGCGCATCGCATCGATCCTAGCCAACGACCTCGGACAGATGCGGGTCCGCTTTCAGCCGCAAGACTACGTCGTCGCGATGCCGTACCGCGACGACAACTCCTTTCTCTGGGATTTCGGCGCCGACAAGGGCAGCCCGCCGGACGAGCTCGAACTCCACGTGCGCCGGCAGCGCCTCGAGATCGAACGGCCCGACATGGATGGACCACACCAGCCCGGCACGCCCGATGGCGCACGCCCCGAAGTCGAACTGGGTCGAAGCACGTACCCCGAGTGGGATCACCGGATGGCGCGGGCCCGCAACGACTGGTGCACGGTGGTCGACAAATTGCCCGAGCGCCACCGTCACGGCGCGGTCCCGCGCGTGGCGGCAGACGATCACCTGGCTCGCCCGCTGACGTTGACCCGGTCCCGCCGGCTGAGCCGGGCCCGACGCCTGCGCCGTCAGTGGGAGGGCGACGACGTCGATCTGGATGCCGCCGTCGAGATGCTGGTCGACCAGCGCGCCGGGCTGTCTCCCGACGCCCGACTGTTCATGCGGCCAGGCACCGAGGAGCAGCGCTCGAGCGTTCTCGTCCTGCTCGACCTGTCTGCTTCGACCAACGACTGCGTCGGTGGCACCATGCAGTCGATCCTGGACATCGAGAAGCGAGCAGCGCTGATGCTGGTGCGAAGCGCCGCCAATGGTCCCGACCGGCTCGCGATTCACGGCTTCTCGTCGAATACGCGCTCGGAGATCAACTACTACCGGCTGCTGGACTTCGGTGCTCCCCTGACCGCCCGTGTCGAGACGACGATCGCGCGCATGCCCGGGCGTTGGTCGACCCGCCTCGGCGCCGCGATCAGGCACGCAACGACGCTGCTCGAAGGCGAACATGCCAACCGACGGGTGATCGTCGTGATCACCGACGGCGAGCCCTCCGATGTCGACGTCTTCGATGCAGACTATCTGATCGAGGACGCCAGGATGGCGTCGCTCGACGCCGCGCGTGCAGCCATCCAGACTTGCGGCGTCGTTCTCGATTCCCGGGCGGACGCCTACGCACAACGCATCTTCGGATGGAACAATTACCGTGTCGTCGACGATCCGCGCCGACTGCCTCAACATCTTGCCGCCTTGTTCGGCAGGCTCTCCCGGTCCTGAATCTTGTCCAACAAAGATCCTGTTCGCATCGGCGTTCTCTTTTCAGAGACGGGAGTCACGTCGACCATCGGCAAATCGCAGCTGCAGGGAACCCTGCTGGCAATCGACGAGGTCAATGAGGCCGGCGGCATCGACGGCCGCATGCTGGTGCCGGTGCGCTACGACGCGCAGTCCTCGCCGCCGCTCTACGCGCAGCTGGCGGAGCGCCTGATCGTGCAGGACAAAGTCGACGTGATCTTCGGCTGCTACATGTCGAGCAGCCGCAAGGCGGTGATCCCGATCGTCGAACGCTGGAACAAGATCCTGTTCTACCCGACGCTCTACGAGGGATTCGAGTACTCCAACAACGTCATCTACACGGGAGCAGCCCCGAATCAGAACAGCGTCCAGCTCGCCGAGTTCATGACCTCGAATTTCGGATCCCGCGTCTATCTCATCGGCTCGGACTACATCTATCCGTACGAGTCGAACCGAATCATGTCGGAGCTGATCCTGCAACGGGCAGGTGGCGAGAAACTTGCCGAGCGCTATGTTCAGCTCGATGCGAACGAGAAAGACTTCAAGGCCATCGTCGACGACATCCGCGACAAGCGACCCGACTTCATCTTCTCGACGGTCGTCGGCGACTCCACCGCCAGTCTGTACCGCGCCTATGCAGATGCGGGTTTCGACCCGAAGACGATGCCGATCTGCAGCCTCACGACCTCGGAGGCCGAGGTTTCCGAGATGGGGCGCGGCGTCGCGACCGGGCACTTCACCTCTGCGCCGTATTTCCAGACGATCGATTCGGATCTCAACCGTCGGTGCCTGGAGCGCTTT
>JAYTHL010000382.1:0-3698 GCA_043732605.1 Rhizobacter sp.
TGGCGCACCGCCGGGCCTGCCGCGATCGGGCTCGCGCGGCGAGTCGCTCGACCGCAAGGCGCCCGCGATCTCGCTCGCGACCTGCGCGACGACCGGGGCATCGACGGCTGTCGCTGCCTTGTCGCCTGGAGGTTGCGCCACGCCGGCACTGTTCTGCCGAAGCGGCGACGAAGCCTCCTGCGGCAGCATCAGCACGAGCAGCGCGAGCAACGTGCAGACGATCATCGACAGCATCGACGGAGCGACGCGCAGGGTCGGTCTCGGACCAGCCAGCGATCGGAGAACCTCGGGCACTTTCGCGACGGCCCAGCGCTGCATCCACGCGACGGCCCGGGCGTTCTCCGCAGTCGGCCGACGCGTCGTGGCATCGAGCCAGGTCGTGAATGCGGACGCGCCGCCGAGATGGCGATCGATCCACCACGCGCAGTCGGGATCGGAGGGAGGATGCGCGGCGGCCCAGGCCAGCATCGCGACGAAGATGAGCACGAGGACGACCAAGAGCGCAGCGACAGGCACCGGCCGCGCGAGCAGGTGCACGACGACGGCGAAGAGTGTCGCTGCAGCGCAGATCCATCCGGCGCGGCACATCGCGAGCAGTGCGTCCTCGCGCCACAAGTGGCGTCGCACGGCGACGAGGGCGGTCGAGACGGTCGCGTCGCTCATGACCGTCAGAACGTGTACGGAAACGTCCAGCGGTCGTGGGCGATCCACGCCGCAGCAGCCAGCACGATCCCGACCGCGGTCGCGACCGGCCCAACCGCGTCCCCGCGCGGCAGCGCGCGACGCAAGCCTCGGCCGACCATCGGCAACACGAGCGCCGCGCCAACGAGCAAGCCCTCCGCAAGCACCACTTGCCAGAGAGGCGCTGCGCTCGCGACCCACGCGAGCACCAGCACGGGCCATGCCGGCACCACCATCGCCAGCGCTGCCCCCGCACCCGCACGCCAGCCGGCGAGCGCAGCGACGCGCACCGCCAGCGTCGGCACGACGAGGGCGCGGACGAGCCACGCGACTTGCAGGACGTCCTCGGACGTGCGGCCCGCGTCGGCGCCGCGGTCGATGGCGAGCCGGGTGCTGCCGAGCCACCACACCGCCAGCGCAGCGGCGACGGCAAGCCCGCTCAGTGCGGCGAAGCGACGGGCCGGCGACGCGCTCATCGGGGCGGCGCGACCGACACGAGGAGCCATCCGGTCGAATCGATCGGCGCACCGGCGACGCCGGCGAGATCGAGCGACCACAGCGCGGCGGTGCTGTCGGCCCGGATCCGCGTCTGCGCCGTGCGCAGGGCGCTGTCGCGCGCGGGGCCACCCGAACGCGCGTCGATGACCGTGGCGGCGCCAGGCCCGAGCGCGGGCAGGTCGCGCGCGACGCCGCCGGCCAGCAGCGCACCGCGCGGCCAGGCTCGCGTCCCCGCGTTGCGCACGGCCCGCGAGCCGTCGGCCCGCGCTTCGACGGCGATCGTGCGTTGCATCGGGAAGCTGCCCGAATAGCAGAGCGTCACCTGCCGGAACAGCCGGGTTTCGAACTCCGCGAAGGTCGCACGACCGCTTGTCGCGTCGACCTCGTAGTGCATGGTCTGGCCGGGCTCGCACGACTGTGCTGCCGCGCCGAGCTGCGGCGGCAAGGGCACGCGAACACGTTCCCGGACCAGGCCCGGGAAGCGCTGCACGGCTTGATAGCGGGCCAGCTGCGTCCCCGACTCACCTTCGCTCCACACGATGAGCTGGGATCGCGGAGACATGCCCTGGAGCAGGGCCAGGGTCCCGACGATCGCGAGCGCCGACGTCAGCACGATCGCCGGCAACGACGGGATGAAGACGAGCGCCAGGACCGCCGCCGCGAAGTACACGGCCAGGCTCACGGCGACGGCGTTCCAGGCCGCAGGGCTCGGCCGCGCCAGCTCGCCGATGCTGCCCGGCGACAGCACGGCGGGCAGGCTCGTCGCCAGCGAGGCGGTCAGCATCGACGTCGCCTCTGCCAGCGACTCGGCCTGCATCGTGAAGCGGCCGCCGCATCCGCCGGCGTCCTCGAGCAGGCGCCGCACCCGCTGGTCGGTGTTGATGAGCACGAGGCGGCCGCAATCGGCGGCATACGTGACCAGCGCGGCGAGCTGGCGCTGGTCGAGGGCGGCCAGGGTCGGCGCATCGACGATGAGCGCATCGACGCTCGCATACGCCGACCCGTTGCGCGGCAGGTCGTCGGCCGCGAGGGCGAGGGCGTGGAAGCCATCGAGCGCGACGCGCTCGTCGCTCGCGACGGCGACACCGAGCAGCGGCGACTCCGACAGCGCCAAACTCACCCCGCGACGCACCGGCGGCGCCGACGGCGCGCGGGCCTCGACGTCGACCGCCGCAGCCGAGCTGACAGCGATCTGCAGGCGTGCAACCCGGCCGGGCTGAAGCTCGACAGTCGCGCCTGTCGACTGGCGCGCGGCAACGACATCGAGCGATGCGCGCACGGCGCTATCTGCGCTCAGGCGGACATCGATCTCGGTCGTGCGGCCGGGCCGCGTCCAGCCTTTCCAGGCCGGCGCGGCCGTCAGCTCGACGCGCGGCTCGGCCTTCGCTTGCGACAAGCAGCAGAGCGCGAGTCCGAGAAGCAGGAGGCGTCGCGCCACCGCGTCACTGATCGACACGGCGAACAACGAGGGCACTGCCCGGGAAGCGGGAGACGAGCACGACGAGCGCCAGCACCAGGCAGGCCGACCCGTAGCACCAGGCCAGGATCGCAGGCCCGGGAGTCGACACGGACAGCACCGCGAGGTTGGAATGCTCGTAGAGCCAGGCGTTGCGCAGCAGGTCGTTGTTGGCGGCGACGGCGAGGTGCGTGAGCGGGCTCGCGCCGAGCACCACGTCGATGGTGCCGGGATGGCTCGGCGTCAGGAGCTCGGCCATCGGCCCGGCCCAGAACGGCAGCGTGCCCCACAGACCGAGCACCACCGCGACCGCGCGCCCCGCGAGCTCGCGCGCATGAGCCGCGTCGACAGAACGCGCGTGCCAGCGGCGCTCCAGCGCAGCGGCCGCTGCATGCGACAGCAGCAGGAGCATCAGCAGCATCGCGCAAACCTCGACGACGGGGAGCCACGGTTGCGCCGGACGAGCGACGACGAGGATCGCGATCGCCGCCGACACCGTCACGGCGATCGACCACGCGACGACACTCAGCACCGTGCGCGCAGAGGTCGCGCAGCGACCCGGCCAGAACAGCGGCGCGAGCAGAGCGAACACTGCCGTGACGGCGAGGCGCAGCGACGATCCCTGCATCGGCGTCGCCATCGCGCCTGAGGCGACGAGGATCGCGAGGGCCGCCGCGACCAGCATCGCCCAGCGCACCGCCATCACTTGCCGGCGGGACCCGCGTCGACGACCAGCTCGATCGGCGAGCCGACCGGCGGCAGCATCGGGTTGCCCCGCACCGAGCCGTAGGCGCCGAGCCCGATCGGCTGCACCGACTCGATGACGCAGTTGGGATCGTGGATGAAGCCGATGAGCGTGCCCGTCGTGTCGGTCACGAATTGCGGGCGGCCGTCCGAGGTCGGTGCGCCGATGTAGACCCAGCCGATGTCCACGGGAACGACGCCGACGTCGGCGTTGAGGATCGCCTCGGCGGCCGACATCTGGCGGCGCTTGCCGTTCTCCGTCCAGGCGATCGAGATCGCGATCCGCTGGCCGGGAATGGTGCTGCGCGAACGCGTGACC
>JAYTHL010000383.1:0-3694 GCA_043732605.1 Rhizobacter sp.
GCGGGAGCTCTCGTGCCGCGAGCTGATGCGGGCGACGCTCGCGCGGATCGACGCGATGAACCCGGTGCACAACGCGATCGTCAGCCGGCGCGACGACGACGTGCTGCTCGCCGAGGCCGACGCGCGCGATCGCGCCATCGCCGCCGACCCGTCGCCGCCGTCGCCGCGTCCGTTCCTCTTCGGCCTGCCACAGGCGATCAAGGACATCGTGCCGACCGCCGGCCTGCGCACGACCATGGGCTCGCCGCTCCTCGCCGACAACGTGCCGACGGTCGACGGCCTGCTCGCCGAGCGGATGAAGGCCGCCGGCTGCATCCTCGTCGGCAAGACCAACACGCCGGAGTTCGGGCTCGGCTCGCATACGTTCAACGAAGTCTTCGGCGCGACCCGAAACGCCTTCGATCCGTCGAGGTCAGCCGGCGGCAGCAGCGGCGGCGCGGCGGTCGCGCTGGCGACGCGGATGCTGTCGGTCGCCGACGGCAGCGACTCGATGGGCAGCCTGCGCAATCCCGCGGGCTGGAACAACGTCTTCGGCTTCCGCCCGAGCCAGGGCCGCGTGCCGGCGTGGCCGGCGGCGGACACGTGGGTCACGCACTTCGGCACCGAAGGGCCGATGGCGCGGACGGTCCTCGACCTCGCGCTTCTGCTCGACGTGCAGGCCGGCTACGACCCGCGCGCGCCGCTCTCGCTGGCGACCGAGCCCTCCTTCGCAGCCCGGCTCGACACGGGCGCGCCGACGACACGACCGATCCGCATCGGCTGGCTCGGCGACCTCGGCGGACATCTGGCGATGGAGTCCGGCGTCCTCGACACCTGCGAACAGGCCCTGCAACGTCTGGCAGGCACTGGCGCCGTGGTCGAGCCGCTGTCGCTCGGCTTCGCGCCCGAGCGGATCTGGGACGCCTGGATGACCCTGCGCTGGTGGCTCAACCGCAACCGCATCGCGCCCTACGTGAAGCAGCCCGCCAACCGCGCCCGCATCAAGCCGGAAGCGCTCTGGGAGCACGACAACGGCGCGAACCTGACGGCGTCGGACGTGATGGCCGCGAGTGTCGAGCGCACGACCTTCTATCAGCACGTGCTCGGCTTGTTCGAACGCGTCGACTTCCTTGCCCTGCCGTCCGCACAAGTTTGGCCGTTCCCGGTCGAGGAGCGCTGGCCGAAGACCGTCGCCGGCCGCGCGATGGACACCTATCACCGCTGGATGGAAGTCGTCGTGATCGCGACCTTCGCCGGCCTTCCCGCGGTCAGCGTGCCTGCCGGCTTCTCGGCGACCGGATTGCCGATGGGCCTGCAGCTCGTCGGCAAGCCGCGCAGCGACCTCGACCTGCTGGGTCTCGCGCGAACCTACGAGACCGCCGCGGCGGACGTGATCGCCGTCCGGCCGTCATGAGGGGATTCAAGCGCTTCCACCGCAACCTCGGCATCGACTCGCAGCCGGCGAGCATGTCGCCGGTAGTGGTCGCCTTCGCGATCGGCGCGGTCATCGTGGTCGCGAAAACGGTGGCGGCGACGGTGACCGGCTCGGCATCGATGCTGGCCGAGGCGATGCACTCGTGGGTCGACACCGCAGCCGAATGCCTGCTCGTCACCTCGTACTTCATGGCACGCCGGCCCGCCGACGCCTCGCATCCGCTCGGCTACGGCCGCGACTCGTACGTGTGGTCGCTGTTCGCCTCGCTCGGCATGCTGATCGTCGGCGCCGAGGTCGGCGTCTGGCGCGGCATCACGCAGCTGCGCTCGACCGAGAGCGGCGACGACTACTGGTTCGGCTACCTCGTCGTCGCCGTCTCGTTCGTGCTCGAAGGCCAGTCGTTCCTGCAGGCGCTGCGCTTCATGAAGGAGCGCGCCGGCGAGCAGCGCCGCGGCATCCTCGAGCACGCCTGGAAGACCTCCGACTCGCAACTGCGCGCGGTCTTCGCCGAGGACTTCGTCGCGCTGGTGACGCTCGCGATCGCGGCCCTCGGCATGGCGCTGCACCAGCTCACCGGCAACGTCGTCTACGACGCCGCCGGCTCGATCGTGATCGGCATGCTCATGGGCGCGACCGGGCTGGTGCTGATCAACCTCAACCGCCAGTTGCTCGCCGGCATGCCGGTGACGCCGGAGCAGCGCACGAACATCCTGCAGCTCCTGAAGAGCACGGCCAGGATCACGCGCGTGACCTTTCTCTTCACCGAATTCATCGGGCCGGCGCGGATACTGCTCGCCGCGCACGTCGGCGTCGCCGGCGAGCACACGCAGGCCGAGCTCGGCGAGATCCTGCGCGGGCTCGAGCGCGAGATCATGACCAACAAGCACGTGGGCCAGGCGATCCTGACCCTCGCGTCACCGCAGGAAGAGGAACTTTGACATGACTCCGCACCCACGCATCCCCGGCGTCCGCTCGCTCCACTCGCCCGGCCCGACCCACGTGCCAGACGAAGTCGTCGCGGCGATGTCGCGCCAGCCGACCGACCTCGCCGATCCGCGCCTGGGTGTGCTGATCGCGAACTGCGAGTCGGGGCTGAAGGGCTTGCTGAAGACCGATCGCGCGGAAGTCTTCTTCTATGCGGCGAACGGCCACGGCGGCTGGGAAGCGGTGATCTCGAACCTCGTCGCACCGGGCTCGACGATCCTGATCCCCGGCACCGGCCATTTCTCCGACGGCTGGGCCGAGCAGGTCGAAGCCTTCGGCGGCGAGGCCGTGCGCACGCCGTTCGTCGAAGGCATGCCGATCGATCCGGCCGCGATCGAGCAGGTGCTGCGCGACGACCGCGAGCACCGCATCTCGGCCGTCTTCGCCGTGCACACCGACACCGCCAGCAGCACGACGAGCGATCTCGCCGCGCTGCGTCGCGCGATCGACGCGGCGGGTCATCCGGCGCTCTACGTCGTCGACGTCGTCGCCTCGCTCGCGGCGGCGCCGTTCGCGATGGACGCGCTCGGCGTCGACGCGGTGATGGGCGCGTCGCAGAAGGGCCTGATGCTGCAGCCGGGCATGGCCTTCTGCGCCGCGAATGCACGGGCGATGGCCGCGGCCGAACGCAACCCGACGCCGCGCTTCTACTGGGACTGGACCAAGCGCGTCAGCGACCAGTCGTACCGCAAGTTCTGCGGCACGCCGCCGCTCGCCCACCTCGCCGGCCTCGAAGCGTCGCTCGGGCTCATCGCCGCCGAAGGGCTCGACAACGTGCACGCGCGCCACTTCCGCCTTTCGCGCGCCGTGCACGCTGCGGTCGAGCGCTGGGGCGAGGGCGGATCGATGCGCCTCTTCACGCGCGTGCCCGAGGCGCGCTCGGTGTCGGTGACGGCGATCGAGCTCGCGGCCGGCATCGATCCCGAGGCGCTGCGGGCGGTGGCGCGCGAGCGCTTCCAGGTCGCCGTCGCCGGCGGCCTCGGCCCGCTGCACGGACGCGTGTTCCGCATCGGCCATCTCGGCGACATGAACGAGGCGATGATCCTCGGCTGCCTCGCCGGGGTCGAGGCGGCGCTCGGCGTTCAGGGCGTCGCCCACGGCAAGCACGGCGTCGAGGCCGCGATCGCCTCGCTCACCGCCGCGACCGCCTGAGTCGACGCGCGTCGGTCTCGCAGCGAGCGACGCTCGAGGCGTCGCCGATACTGCGCCCCCATGTCGGCGCTGGTCTTCGTCAAGCTGTTCGCGATCTTCGCGGTGGTCGCGATCGGCTGGGCGGTGTCGCGCAGCGGCAAGCTC
>JAYTHL010000384.1:0-3677 GCA_043732605.1 Rhizobacter sp.
TGCGCGCCGGCGCCAGTGGCGCTCTCAGCGCATCCGCCGCGTGCACTGGACAGGCGAAGACGCACCACAGTCCGAGCACGAGCGAAGTCAGGACAGGCCGGCGCAGCATGCTGCCGGTATCGGCAGGCGCGTCGCGTTCTGTAGCGTCTCGTCACCGCGGCCGGGCCGCGGTGCCCGGTTCAGCCGTTCTTCATCACAAGCTTGCCGCGCACCGTGCGGCTGCCCATCAGTGCATACGCTGCGGGCAGCTCGCTCATCGGCAGGCGCCGGTCGATGATCGGCTTGACCTTGCCCTCGGCATACCAGCGCGCGAGCTCGCCGAGCGCCTTGGCGTGCGCCTGCGGCTCGCGCCGGGCGAAATCGCCCCAGAACACGCCGACGATCGACGCGCCTTTGAGCAGCGTGAGGTTGAGCGGCAGCGACGGGATCGCGCCCTGCGCGAAGCCGACGACGAGGTAGCGGCCGCGCCAGGCGATCGAGCGGAAGACCGGCTCGGCAAGGTCGCCGCCGACCGGGTCGTAGACGACGTCGGGGCCCTTGCCGTCGGTGAGCTTCTTGAGCTCGTCGCGAATGTTCGCGCTCGTGTAGTTGATCGTCGCGTCGGCGCCGATGGACTTGCAGAGCGCGCACTTCTCGTCGTTCGACGCCGCCGCGATGACGCGCGCGCCGATCACCTTGCCGATCTGGATCGCCGCCGTGCCGACGCCGCCCGCGGCGCCGAGGACGAGCAGCGTCTCGCCCGACTTCATCGCCGCGCGATCGACGAGCGCATGGTGCGTCGTGCCGTAGGTGAGGATGAAGGCAGCCGCGTCGTCGAGGTCGAAGCCGGCCGGCAGCGGCATGACGAGCCTGGCGTTGACGACGGCGTGCGTGCCGAACCCGCCGGTCCCGGCGAAGGCCGCGACCGCGTCACCGACCTTCAGGTGCGTCACGCCATCGCCGACCGCGTCGACCACGCCCGAAAACTCCGAGCCCGGCACGAAGGGCAGGGCCGGCTTCATCTGGTACTTGTTCTGGACGATCAGCAGATCCGGGAAGTTGAGGCTCGCCGAGCGGATGGCGATGCGCACCTCGCCCGGCTTCGGCTCTGGCGTCGGCAGCTCCTTCCATTGCAGAGCCTCGACTCCGACGGGGTTTTCGCAGAGCCAGGCGTGCATGACGAGACCTTTCAGGGCAACAGAGGCCGCGACGACGCCGGGCTGCGAAGATGATACGCAGAGCCCCCGCGGCCGCGCCTCGTGCCGGAGGTCGACTGCCTACAATCTTGCCCATGCGCATCCTCATCGCCAACGACGACGGCTACCTCGCACCCGGACTGGCCGCTCTCGTCAAGGCGTGCGAAGGTCTCGGCGATCTCGACGTCGTCGCGCCGGAGCAGAACGCGAGCGGCACCTCGAACTCGCTCACCCTGAACCGCGGCCTCTCGATCTACACGGCGGTCAACGGCTACCGCTACGTCAACGGCACGCCGTCCGACTGCGTCCATCTCGCGCTCTCCGGCATGCTCGAGCACCGGCCCGACCTGGTCGTCTCCGGCATCAACCAGGGCGCCAACATGGGCGACGACACGCTCTACTCGGGCACGGTCGCGGCGGCGATGGAGGGCTTCCTCTTCGGCATCCCGGCGATCGCGTTCTCGCAGGTGCAAAAGGGCTGGGCCGAGCTCGACGCCGCCAGCCGCGTCGCCCGCAGCGTCATCGAGCACGTGCTGCGCCAGCCGCCGGCGGCCTCGCACTACCTGCTCAACGTCAACATCCCCAATCGCGCCGATGCCGACACGCTGCCGCGCCGCATCACCCGCCTCGGTCGCCGGCACGCGAGCGAGCCGGTGATCCGGCAGGTGAGCCCGCGCGGCGAGACGCTGTTCTGGATCGGGCCGGCGGGCGATGCGCGCGAAGCCGGTCCGGGCACCGACTTCCACGCCACGAGCAACGGCGAGGTCTCGATCACGCCGCTGCACGTCGATCTCACCGACCACGCGACCTTGCCGGCGTGGCGGACCTGGGCCGAGCGGGACGCCAAATGACCGCGGCCGAGCGGCCGGCGCGCAAGTTTCCGCTCGCGCTCGGTCGGCTGGGAGTCAGCGCGGCGTCTTCATCCGCGCGCAAGTCGGGCGCCGATGCGCACACGCCGCACGCCGTGCTGCGACCGCAGCGCCACGCCGCCGAAGCCCACGCCGACGTCTCCCGGATCGCGCGCCCGGTCGGGCTCGGCCTCGACTCCGCCGATGTTCGCCGGCGCATGGTCGAGCGGCTGCGTGCCGACGGCGTCTCGGACGCGCGCGTGCTCGCGGCGTTCGCCGCGGTGCCGCGCCATGCCTTCGTCGATGCCGCGCTGGCGACGCAGGCCTACGAGGACACAAGTCTGCCGATCGGCCACGGCCAGACGATCTCGAAGCCGTCGGTCGTCGCGCGGATGATGATGCGGCTCTTCGAGGGCGCCAACGCCCGCGCGGCGAACGACCTCGGTGCAGTGCTCGAGATCGGCACCGGCTGCGGCTACCAGGCGGCGCTGCTCTCGCATGCCGCGCGGCGCGTGATCTCGGTCGAGCGCATGAAGCCGCTGCACGACAAGGCGCGCGAGCTGCTCGCGCCGCTGCGCACGACGAAGCTGCGTCTGGTCTTCGGCGACGGCATGCTCGGTCACGCGCCCGGCGCGCCGTACGACAGCATCATCGCGGCGGCAGTCGGCAGCGAGATCCCGGTGCCGTGGCTCGAACAGCTCGCCGTCGGCGGACGCATCGTCGCGCCGGTCCTGCGCGACGCGGGCGCCCAGGTGCTGGTCGTCGTCGACCGCACCGAGCAGGGCTATGTCCACAGCGTCGACGGAGCGGTGAAGTTCGTCCCTCTAAAATCGGGACTTGCCCGCTGACGATGAAGATCGAAACGACTCAATGCCCTTGAACGAAGCCTCGCCCGCGTGTGCCCATCGCCGCGCCGGCCTGCTCGCCCTCACCGCCGCCGCGCTCGTCGCCGGTTGTGCCCAGACGCCCAACCGGGCCCCGGTCGAAGAACGCTCGGCGACGCCGCGCACGACGGTCGCCGCGGCCAGCCCTGCCGCGAGCGCTCCCATCACGGGCGGCGAGGCGGCGAAGGTCGTCGTGCCCGACAGCAACGCTGGCCGACCTGGCTACTACACGATCAAGCCCGGCGACACCCTGATCCGGATCGGCCTCGACAACGGCCAGAACTGGAAGGATCTGGTGCGCTGGAACAACCTCGGCAATCCGAACCTGGTCGAGGTCGGGCAGGTGATCCGCATCGTGCCGCCCGGCGTCGATCCGTCGGCTGCGACGGCGCGGCCGGTGACGACGGCGCGCGTCGAGACACGACCGCTCGAGCCGAAGCCCGGCAGCGCGATCGTGCCGCAGGCGCCGTCGACGGCAGCGAGCCAGGCGACACGCGAGGCCGCCGCCGCGCCGCCAGCGCCAGCGGCGCCGAAGGACGGCGACGACGACGTCAATTGGGCCTGGCCCGCGACGGCGCCTGTGGCGACGCCGTTCGACGAGGCGCGCAACAAGGGTCTCGTCTTCAAGGGCAAGCCCGGCGATCCGGTCTTCGCCGCGGCCGACGGTCGCGTCGTCTACGCCGGCTCTGGCCTGCGCGGCTACGGCAACCTCATCATCCTCAAGCACAACACGACCTACCTCACGGCCTACGCGCATAACCAGGCGCTGC
>JAYTHL010000385.1:0-3670 GCA_043732605.1 Rhizobacter sp.
GGTCCGAACTTCTGCTTCGAGCTCTGCCTGCGCCGCATCGCCGACGACGAGATGGACGGCCTCGACCTCTCGTCGTGGCGCTACGCCTTCAACGGCGCCGAGCCGATCGGCGCCGGCACGATGAGCGCGTTCAGCGAGCGCTTCGCGCGCTGGGGCCTGCCGCGCCACGCGATGGCGCCGGTCTACGGCCTCGCCGAGTCCACGGTCGGGCTGGCCGCATCGACGCCGGGCGCGCCGGTCCGCGTCGACGCGATCGACCGCGACGCGTTCGCGCGCACCGGCGAAGCGGTGCCTGCCGCGGCCGACGCGCCGTCGCCGCTGCGCGTCGTCGGCTGCGGCCAGGTCTTCGTCGGCCACGACGTGCGCGTCATCGATGCCGCGAGCGTCGAGCTCGGTGACCGACACGAAGGCGCGCTGCAGTTCCGCGGGCCGTCGGCGACGTCGGGCTACTTCCGCAACCCCGAGGCAACGCGACGGTTGCTCGACGGCGAATGGGTGCGCACCGGCGACCGAGCCTATCTCGCGGACGGCACGCTCTTCATCACCGGCCGCGACAAGGACATCATCATCCGCGGCGGCCGCAACATCAGCCCCTACGAGCTCGAGCAGGCGATCGGCGACAACGCCGCGATCCGCCGCGGCTGCGTCGCGGTGTTCGCGGTGCCCGATCCGGCCGCCGGCACCGAGCGCGTGGTCGTGCTCGCCGAGCTGCGCGACCGCAACGCAACGAACGACGACGGCCTGAAGCACGCGATCAACGCGCTCGCCGTGCGACTGATCGGCTCTCCGGTCGACGAGATCGTGCTGGCGCCGCCGGGTGCGGTGCCCAAGACCTCGAGCGGCAAGATCCGGCGCGCCGCGGCACGCGAGCTCTACGAGCGCGGCGCGACGTCGATGGCGCGCCAGCCGGTGTGGCTGCAGGTCGCGCGCCTGTCGGCGGCGGCGGCGATTCCGCAGTTGCGCCGGGCACTGCAATCGCTGTCGGGTGCGCTGTTCGCGCTGCGCGCACGGCTCGTCGTCGCGGTGCTCGCACTGCCCGTCGTCCTCGCGGCGCTGCTCGTGCCGGGACGGCCCTGCCGGGCCGTCGGCCGGGCGCTCGCACGCGTCGCGTTCCGGTGGTGTGGCATTCCGGTGATCGCGAGCGGCCTCGATCACGTGCCGGGCAACGGCGGCATCGTCCTTGCCGCCAACCACACGAGCTACCTCGATGCCCTCGTGCTGCTCTCGGTCCTGGACGACCGCGGCTTCGTCTTCGTCGCCAAACGCGAGCTCGGCGCGAGCGCGCTCGTGCGCCGCATCGCGGCGGGCTTCGGCGTGATGTTCGTCGAGCGCTTCGACGTCGCGCGCAGCGTCGAGCACGCCGACGAGCTTGCCGCGGCGGCCGGACGCGGCGTGCCGCTGGTCGTGTTTCCCGAAGGCACGTTCGCGCGCCGCGCCGGCCTCACGGCGTTTCGCAGCGGTGCGTTCGTCGCGGCCGCGCGTGCCGGCGTGCCGGTCGTGCCGGTGGCGCTGCGCGGCGCCCGCTCGGTGCTGCGCGACGGCACCTGGCGGCTGCGCCGGGGCGCGATCCGGGTGATCTTCGACGCGCCGATCGCCGCGCGCGGCAGCGACTGGGCCGCGGCCATCGCGCTGCGCGACGACGTGCGCGCCGCGATCCTGCGCCACTGCGGCGAGCCCGATCTGCTGCCGGGGACGACGCCTGCCGGGATCGAGCCGGCCTGACGCGTTCACCGGCGCGCCGATTGCCCGGCCGTCGCATGACGCACGCCTCGACCACCTCCCTCTTCGCCGAGCCGATCGCACCGATGCTCGCCAAGGCCGTCGCCGCGTTGCCCGACGTGGGCAACTACCTGTTCGAGCCCAAGTGGGACGGCTTTCGCGCCATCGTTTTTCGGCCGACGGCACGCGAGGTCTCGATCCAGAGCCGCGACCTGCGGCCCTTCGACCGCTACTTCCCCGAGCTGCACGACGCCTTGCTGGAGCGACTGCCGACCGGCTGCATGCTCGACGGCGAGATCGTTGTTGTCGGCGCGAACGGCCTCGACTTCGACAGCCTGCAGCACCGCCTGCATCCCGCCGCCTCGCGCGTCGCCAAGCTGTCGGTCGCGACGCCGGCGTCGTTCGTCGCCTTCGACCTGCTCGCCGCCGATGGCAAGAGCTTCCTCGACGCATCGCAGGCGGATCGGCGCGCCGCACTCGAGACGCTGCTCGCCGACGCGTCCGCGCCGCTTCATCTCACGCCCGCGACGCGCGACCGCGACGTCGCGAGCACCTGGCTGCGCGAGTTCGAAGGCGCCGGTCTCGACGGCGTCGTCGCCAAGCCGCTCGACCAGCCGTACCAGCCCGGCAAGCGCGCGATGCTGAAGATCAAGCACGTGCGCAGCGCCGATTGCGTCGTCGCCGGCTTTCGCTGGCACAAGAGCAGCGAGGACGGCGGCCCCGAGGCCGTCGGCTCGCTCCTGCTCGGCCTCTACGACGACGCCGGCGTGCTCCACCACGTCGGCGTCACGTCGGCGTTCACGATGGAGGTGCGCCGCGCGCTGGTGAAGGAGCTCGCGCCGCTGCGTCGCAACGCGCTCGCGACGCATCCGTGGCGCGACTGGGCGAGAGAAGACGACGCGCCCGATGCCGGTGACGAAGCGCCAGCGCAGCGCATGCCCGGCGCAACCAGCCGTTGGAGCGCCGGCAAGGACCTGTCGTGGCAGGCGCTGCGTCCCGAGCGCGTGTGCGAGGTGAAGTACGACCACCTGCAGGGCGATCGCTTCCGCCACGCGACGACCTTCCTGCGCTGGCGGCCCGACAAGGCGGCCGAGACCTGCCGCTACGACCAGCTCGAGGTCGTGCCGCCGTACGCGCTGAAGCGCATCTTCGCGGCCGGCCGCGCGCCGCGTTGACGCGGCTCACGCGACCGCCTCCGGTGCCCGGTCGGCCGACGCCGCCGCGACGGGAGCGCCGCCGTCCGCGCGCATCCTCTCGAAGAGTCGGTACCAGTCGATGTGCCGGGTCGCGACCATCATCGCCGCGAGCACCGCGAACAGCATGATCGAGCCGAGCAGCAGCGCGGTCTGCTCGAGCTGCAGCAGCGCGTAGAGCGCGGCGTAGAGCATCGCGATCGCTGCGCCGAACGCGGCGCCGGCGCGGCTGCCGCGCAGCACGAACGAGCCGTAGAACGTGAGCAGCGCCGTGCACGCCGCGGCGGCCGCGAGATAGGCGAACGCGAAAGCGACGTGCTCCGAGAGGCTCACGAGGAGCAGGAAAAACATCGCGACGCCCGAGCCGACGAGCAGGAACTGGATCGGATGGACGCGCAGGCGCCGCATCACCTCGACCGCGCCGACGCCGACGAAGGTGAGCGCGATGAAGAGCAGGCCGTACTTGGTCGCGCGGTCGCTCAGCACGTAGGGGCTCACCGGATCCATGAACGACACGCCGAAGGTCTCGACGCACGGCGTGCGTCGCATGTCGTCCGGCGCGGGAGCGTCGCCGGCGACATCGTCGAGCCGGCACGTCGGCGCACCGGCGAGCGCGGCCTGCGGGGCAGTCGTGGCAAGCGCGTTGAGCTGCCAGCGCGCGCTGAAGCCGGTGTCGCCGACCTGGCGCTCGATCGGCAGGAAGCGGCCGCCAAACGACGGATGCGGCCAGTCGGACGCCAGCGTCACGCGCGTGCTGC
>JAYTHL010000386.1:0-3652 GCA_043732605.1 Rhizobacter sp.
GCCGCGGTGATGACGATGTTCGAGAGCCGCGGCGCGCTCGGATTCGGCGGCGGCGGCATCGTCGCCGGCCTGCCCGGCGGGACGCCGGGCGGCGCAGACGTCCAGATCAAGACGCCGGACGGCGCGACCGTGACGATCAATCCGTCCGGCATGGCCGAGATGGCCAGGAAGATGGAAGAAGCCGGCAAGCGCATGGAAGCGGCGCAGAAGTCGGGCGACAGCGCCGCCGCCGGCAAGGCGATGGGCGACATCCTCGGCGCCGTCGGCGGCGGCAACGGCGTGCCGATCCCGTCGGCCGACCTGAAGGCGATGCTGCCGGAGACGATCGGCGACATGAAGCGGGGCAACGTCGAGGCGCAGAGCGGCCAGGCGATGGGCTTCGGTGGCTCGGTGGCGAAGGCGACGTACGCCGCGGGCGAACGCCGCGCGGAGCTCTCGATCGTCGACAGCGGCGGCATCGCCGGGCTCGCCGCGATGGCCGGCTGGGCCAACATGACGATGGACAAGGACGCCGACGGCAAGATCGAGAAGGTCTACAAGGACGGCGCGCGCACCGTCCACGAGGAGTACAGGAAGGACGGCAGCCAGGGCGAGATGACGGTGATCCTCGCCAACGGCGTCATCGTCTCGGCCGAAGGCGGCCGCGTCGACATGGCGGCGCTGAAGTCGATGGTGGCGAGCGTCGATCTCGCCCGCCTCGAGGCGACCAAGCGGGCGGCCAAGAACTAGGGTCCGTTCGCAGATCGGGCGCGGCTTTTGCGAGGGGAAGTCCCGACGACATCGGTGCAGGCGGCGGTCGCGCCGCCGATATGCTCGCGCTACGTTTTCACGCTCCAACGACGAGGTTTCCCATGCTGCACGCCCTGGCCCGCCCGCTTTGCCTGATCGCCCTCGCGCTGCCCGCGCTGGCGATCGCCCAGACGCCGTCGACGCTCGACAAGATCAAGCAGAGCGGTTCGATGACGATCGCCTACCGCGAGTCGTCGATCCCGTTCTCGTACCTCGGCGCCGACGCGAAGCCGGTCGGCTTCGCCTTCGAGATCTGCGAGAAGATCGCCGACAACGTCAAGAAGGCGACCGGCCGCGCCGACATGCAGAAGCAGTACCAGGCCGTCACTTCCGCCAACCGCATCCCGCTGCTGCAGAACGGCACTATCGACATCGAGTGCGGCTCGACGACCAACAACTCCGAGCGCGGCAAGCAGGTGTCGTTCGCGACCAACTACTTCTACACCGGCACGCGCTTCCTGGTGAAGACCGGCACCAAGGTCGACAAGCTCGGCGACCTCGCAGGCAAGCAGGTCGTCTCGACGACGGGCACGACCAACTTCCAGATCATCCGGCGCCTCAACGAGGAGCAGAAGCTCGGCATCGACCTGCTCGGCGCGAAAGACCACGCCGAATCAGCGCTGATGGTGCAGACCGGCCGGGCCGTCGCCTTCGGCATGGACGACATCCTCCTCTACGGCCTGCGCGCCAGCTCGCAGAATCCGGCCGAGCTCTCGGTCGTCGGCGAGCCGATCCAGGTCGAGCCGTACGCGATCATGGTCAGGAAGGACGACCCGGCGTTCAAGAAGCTCGTCGACGACACACTCGCGGCGATGATGAAGAGCGGCGAGTTCGAGACGCTCTACAAGAAGTGGTTCCAGTCGGCGATCCCGCCCAGGGGCATCAACCTGAACGCGCCGATGAGCAAGGAGCTCATCGACAACATGAAGGCTCTCAGCGACAAGCCCGCGACCTAGTCTTCATCCGATGACGCTCACGGAGCTGCGCTACGTCGTCGCCGTCGCGCGCGAGAAGCATTTCGGGCGCGCGGCGGAGGCCTGCTTCGTCTCGCAGCCGACGCTCTCGGTCTCGATCAAGAAGCTCGAGGAAGAGCTCGACGTGCGCATCTTCGAGCGCGGCGCCAGCGAGATCACGGTGACGCCGATCGGCGAGGAGATCGTGCGCCAGGCGCAGGTCGTGATCGACGGCGCGGCCGAGATCCGCGAGACCGCCAAGCGCAGGAAGGATCCGCTCAGCGGGCCGCTCTCGCTCGGCGTGATCTACACGATCGGCCCGTATCTGCTGCCCGAGCTCGTGCGCCAGGCGATCGAGCGCGTGCCGCAGATGCCGCTCATGCTCCAGGAGAACTTCACCGCCAAGCTGCTCGAGCTGCTGCGCGCCGGCGAGCTCGACTGCGCGATCATGGCCGAGCCCTTTCCCGACACGGGGCTGGCGATCGCGCCGCTCTACGACGAGCCGTTCATGGTCGCGGTGCCGAAGCAGCACGCGCTCGCCAAGCGCATGTCGATCAGCGCCGACGAGCTCAAGCGGGAGAAGCTGCTGCTGCTCGGCACCGGCCACTGCTTTCGTGACCACGTCCTCGAGGTCTGCCCGGAGTACGCGGCCTTCTCGTCGTCCGACGCCGAAGGGATCCGGAAGACCTTCGAGGGCTCGTCGCTCGAGACGATCAAGCACATGGTCGCGTCGGGCATGGGCATCACGGTCGTGCCGCGCCTGTCGGTGCCCGACGAGGACCAGCCGCACATCGCCTACGTGCCGTTCACCAAGCCCGTGCCGACGCGGCGCGTCGTGCTCGCCTGGCGGCGCAGCTTCACGCGCTACGAGGCGATCGCAGCATTGCGCAACGCGATCTATGCCTGCGAGCTGAAGGGCGTGTCGCGGCTCTCATAGCGACCGCGGCAAGCCCTTGCTTCTATCAATGCATTAGGAAAGTTCGATTGCCCATCGCTATCGAGCAGGACTAACCTCTCGGTCTTACGCAAGGAGCCCGTATGACTGACCAAGTCCTGCAACGAGTCGACAAGTGCCCGGTGATGGGTGCGACGCATGCCAACACGCCGACCGCGGCGTCGGCGAACCAGAAGTGGTGGCCGGAACAGCTGAACCTGAAGACGCTTCAGCAGAATTCGCCACTGGCCAGCCCGATGGGCGGCGACTTCGACTACGCCGCGGAATTCAAGACGCTCGACCTCGGTGCCGTCATCAAGGACCTCGACGCGCTGATGACCGATTCGCAGGACTGGTGGCCCGCCGACTACGGCCACTACGGCCCGTTCTTCATCCGCATGGCCTGGCACAGCGCCGGCACCTACCGCGTCGGCGACGGCCGCGGCGGCTCGGGCTTCGGCACGCAGCGCTTCGCGCCGCTGAACAGCTGGCCCGACAACGCCAACCTCGACAAGGCGCGCCGCCTCCTCTGGCCGATCAAGCAGAAGTACGGGAAGAAGATCTCGTGGGCCGATCTGATGATCCTCACGGGCAATCGCGCGCTCGAGACCATGGGCTTCAAGACCTACGGCTTCGCCGGCGGGCGCGAGGACGTCTGGGAGCCGCTCGACATCTACTGGGGTCCCGAGGACAAGTGGCTCGACGACAAGCGCTACACGGGCGACCGGGAACTCGAGAATCCCCTGGGGGCGGTCCAGATGGGTCTCATCTACGTGAATCCGGAGGGGCCCAACGGCAACCCGAATCCGCTCGACGCCGCCCGAGACATCCGTGAGACCTTCCGTCGTATGGCGATGAATGACGAGGAGACCGTTGCGCTGATCGCCGGGGGTCACACATTCGGCAAGTCCCACGGTGCCGGTGACCCCACGATGTACGTCGGTCCCGAGCCCGAAACCGCCGGTCTCGAAGAGCA
>JAYTHL010000387.1:0-3630 GCA_043732605.1 Rhizobacter sp.
GAGATCGCATCGCTCGACGCGCAAGGATGGCGCAACCGCATCGCCGGGCTCGCCGCGCGCGACGGCCTGTGCCAGGCGCTCGGCATCTCCGTGCGTGACGGCGGACCCGGCCGCGCGGATGTCGCGATGACCGTCGGCGCGCATCACCTCAATTTCAACGGCGGCTGCCACGGCGGCGCGATCTTCGCGCTTGCCGACTCGGCCTTCGGCCTCGCGTCGAACTCGCACGGGCCCCTGGCCTCGGGCATCGCCGCCCACATCACCTACCAGGTCGGCGTGCGCGTGGGCGACACGTTGTTCGCGCGCGCCGTCGAGGTCCAGCGCAGCAAGCGCATCGGCGTCTATCGCATCGACGTCGTTCGGCCCGAAGCGGGCGGCGAAGAGACGGCGGTGTCGAGCTTCACCGGCACGGTGTCGATCCGCGCTTGAGCCCACGTTCGGCAGGGATACACCCGAGGGTGTTGTCCCGTAGTTTGTCGTCGGAACGACAACATGGCGTCAAAACATTCCTAAAGTCGCATCACCCCGACGCGCGCTCGCCCGCCGCGTCGCCACGCCCGCACCCGACTCCGTGAAGACGACCTTCCCCCACCTCCTGCTCGACCATGCCGCGGCGCGTCCGCACGCACCGGCGTTGCGCGAAAAGGAGTTCGGCATCTGGCAGACGCTCGACTGGAGCGCGCTCGCCGATCTCGTGCGGGCACTCGCCTGCGGCTTCGCGCAGGCCGGCCTGCAGCGTGGCCAGCACCTCGCCGTGATCGGCGAGAACCGGCCGCGGCTCTATGCGTCGATGCTCGCTGCGCAGTCGCTCGGCGCGATCCCGGTCCCGCTCTACCAGGACGCGGCGGCGAAGGAGTTCGTGTTCCCGATCGCCAACGCCGAGATCGCCTTCGCAGTCGTCGAGGACCAGGAGCAGGTCGACAAGCTGCTCGAGGTGCGCGGCCAGTGCCCGCAGCTGGCCCGGATCTGGTTCGACGACGGTCGAGGTCTCCGCAAGTACGACGAGCCTGGCCTGGCCGCGCTCGATGCGCTGGTCGAAGCGGGGCGCGCGTTCGCGGCCGCGCATCCCGGCTTCTTCGCTGCCGAGGTCGCCAGGAGCCAACCTGACGACGTCGCAGCGCTGTTCTTCACATCGGGCACGACCGGCAACCCCAAGGGCGTCGTCCACAGCCACGACTCGCTGATCGACCGCGCCCGCGCCGGCGCGGAGTTCGACAAGCTCACTGCGAGCGACGAAGTCCTCGCCTATCTGCCGCCGGCATGGATCGGCCAGAACATCTTCTCGTACGCGCAGTGGCTGGTCTGCGGCTACGTCGTCAACTGTCCGGAGTCGGCAAGCACCGTCACGCTCGACCTGAAGGAGATCGGCCCGACCTACTACTTCGCCCCGCCACGCGTCTTCGAGGGCCTGCTGACGAGCGTGATGATCCGCATGGTAGACGCCGCGCGGCCCAAGCGCTGGCTCTTCGACCGCTTCATGGCGCTGGCGCGCCGCGTCGGCCCGGCGCGCATGGACGGCAAGCCGCTCGCCCTCGTCGACCGGCTCGGCTGGTGGCTCGGCAACGTGCTCGTCTACGCGCCGCTGCTCAACACGCTCGGCTTCTCGCGCGTGCGCGTCGCCTACACGGCGGGCGAGGCGATCGGGCCTGACCTGTTCACGTTCTATCGCTCGATCGGCATCAACCTGAAGCAGCTCTACGGCTCGACCGAGACCGCCGTCTTCGTCTGCCTGCAGCCCGACCACGAGGTGCGCGCCGACACGGTCGGCGTGCCGATCGAGGGCGTCGAGATCAAGGTCAGCGACTCGGGCGAAGTGCTGGTGCGCTCACCCGGGCTGCTCAAGGGCTACTACAAGGATCCGGCCGCGACCGCCGAGGTGCTGGGCGCCGACGGCTGGTACCGCACCGGCGACGCCGGCTTCATGGACGCGGCCGGCCACCTCAAGATCATCGACCGCGCCAAGGACGTCGGCCGGCTGTCGGGCGGCGCCAACGACGGCGCGCTGTTCGCGCCGAAGTACGTCGAGAACAAGCTCAAGTTCTTTCCGTACATCAAGGAAGCCGTGGCCTTCGGCGATCGGCGCAAAGCGGTCTGCGCCTTCATCAACATCGACATCGAGGCCGTCGGCAACTGGGCCGAGAAGAGGAATCTTCCGTATGCCGGCTATGCCGACCTGGCGCAGAAGCCAGCAGTGCTCGACCTCGTGCGCGACTGCGTCGAGAAGGTCAACGCCGACCTCGCGGCGGACGAGCGGCTGTCGGGCAGCCAGATCAGCCGCTTCCTCGTCCTGCACAAGGAGCTCGACGCCGACGACGGCGAGCTGTCGCGCACGAGGAAGGTTCGGCGCGGCTTCATCGCCGAGCGCTATCAGCTGCTCGTCGATGCGCTCTACGGGGGGAAAAGCGAGCAGTACGTCGAGACCGAGGTGAAGTTCGAGGACGGCCGCACCGGCAAGATCGCGGCGACGCTGAAGATCGTCGACGTGCCGACCTTTCCCACCGTGGGCCGGGCCGCGTGATGGCGGTGCGCGATGTCGTGGACCGCGAGATAGGCGACGTCATCCTCGACGTCCGCAACATCAGCCTGCGCTTCGGCGGCGTGAAGGCGCTTTCCGACATCTCGTTCGACGTTCGCGAGCACGAGATTCGCGCCATCATCGGTCCGAACGGTGCCGGCAAGAGCTCGATGCTCAACTGCATCAACGGCGTGTACCAGCCGCAGGAAGGCTCGATCAGCCTGCGCGGCCAGACCTTCAGGCACATGAACTCGCGCCAGGTCGCGGAGATGGGCGTCGCGCGCACGTTCCAGAACCTCGCGCTCTTCAAGGGCATGAGCGTGCTCGACAACATCATGACCGGCCGCAATCTGAAGATGCGGACCAACCTGTTCCAGCAGGCAATCCGCTTCGGAGCCGCCGAGCGCGAGGAAACGGCGCATCGACTCGTCGTCGAAGGGATCATCGATTTCCTCGAGATCCAGGCCTATCGCAAGACGCCGGTCGGCAAGATGCCGTACGGCCTGCAGAAGCGCGTCGACCTCGGCCGGGCGTTGGCGATGGAGCCCGAGGTGCTGCTGCTCGACGAGCCGATGGCCGGCATGAACGTCGAGGAAAAGCAGGACATGAGCCGCTTCATCCTCGACGTCAACGACGAGTTCGGCACGACGATCGTGCTGATCGAGCACGACATGGGCGTCGTCATGGACATCTCCGACCGCGTCGTCGTCCTCGACTACGGCAGGATGATCGGCGACGGCAGCCCGGACGAGGTGCGCGCCAATGCCGACGTCATCAGCGCCTACCTGGGCACGGCGACGCACTGATGGGCTCGTTCCTCGAAACCATGTTCGGCGGCCTGATGGTCGGCATGCTCTATTCGCTGATCGCGCTCGGCTTCGTCCTCATCTACAAGGCGTCGGGCGTCTTCAACTTCGCGCAGGGCGCGATGGTGCTGTTCGCGGCGCTGGCGATGGCCCGCTTCGCCGAATGGATTCCGCAGCTCACCGGCCTGAACAACAAGCTCGTCGACAACACGATCGCCTTCGTCCTCGCCGCGCTGGTGATGGTCGTGGTCGCGTGGCTGATCCAGAAGCTCGTCCTCGGCCGGCTCGTCAACCAGGACGGCATCACGC
>JAYTHL010000388.1:0-3625 GCA_043732605.1 Rhizobacter sp.
CTCACAAGCTCTATCCCCGCCGGCTCCTGCTGGGGGTCATAGGCTGCCTTCTGAAGCAACCGCCAACTGCTCGGGGAGATGTCGCGATGACCCCGCGGATGGTCCGCGAACTCTTGCGCTTGACTTGCCAGAGGTGGCCAGGTCACACGCTGGCCTGGGTCTCTGCCGAGGCTGACGTCCTCGGCCGCACGCGCAAGAACGCGTCTACCAGGCTGATCAAGAAATCCGCGCACCGACCGGGAATGACCGGACTCGCACCAGCTCCACGGTAGACGTGTGTCGGCCGATTTCTCGCCAGTCGCAGATTGTTCGTTCGAAGTCGCAGTTATTTCGTTCTTCGACACTGTAGACGTCGTGTGCGGGCTCGACGCCGGCGCCGGACTCGTAGACGAGCTTGCTGCCGAGGTAAGCCGTGTACGCGAGCAGACCGACGCCTGCAGCGCCGACGCCAAGATAGAGCGGGCTCGGCCTTTGCCGTTGCGAGCGGAACGCGGCCATACAGCTCGCGACGATGGTCGCAACGAAATTCAGGTTGCGGTGCGTCATCAGCATGTCGCGCGCCTCGCCTTCGACGTTGACTTCCTCGCCGGCGATCAGGCCGGGACAGCGGCAGCGACGGCACCGCCTGCGGCCAATACGATCGCCTTTTAGCCGAACGAATGAAGTGGCTTGCTGCCGGTGAGGCAGCCGAGCAGGTCGGCACCGACTGCCACGGGCAACAACGTGATCGGAAAATGAACGAGCGCCGGGTGCATCTGTTGCAAGCGAATGGGCATGGTGTGGTCCTGCGTTGTGGGGCGAAGAGAAGTAGCGCACAGAGCATGGTCATGCATGTGCGTACGATGAGCTTGTATCGTCAGTGTGATGCGATTGCGAGTGGCGTCTGCCATCGCTGACTAGCGAGAGGTGTCATGTTGACTCTCATCACGGCATGGTTTTGATTGGCACTCTGGAAAGTCGGCCTGGATCGCAACAGTAGTTTGACCGCACAGGAATGCCAAGCATGACTGACGTGCCGTGGACGGCCCGAACCCACGATCCGCTCGCCGCGAAGCTGAGCGCCGCGGATGACCGGGTGCTGCTGACGAACTGGTTGCCGCCGCAGGCCGGCGTCGTGCCGAAAATCCGCTTCGGCAAGCACTGGGTCAACGCCCTCTGGGCCCTGCCGCTGATCTTCGTGCTGCTGGTGACCGGTGTGGCTGTCGCGCAAGCCTTGCGGCAACTCCCCGACGTGCAGGCATTCCTGGTCCGCTATCCGGGCATACCGATGTCGGTGCCGCCGGTCACCACGGGCTTTCCGGGGTGGTTGCGGCTGCTCCATTTCCTGAACCTGTTCTTCATGGCTTTCATCATCCGCGCTGGCGTGCAGATTCTTGCCGACCACCCAAGGCTCTACTGGAAGCGCGACTCCACGCCAGGAACCGAGTGGTTCCGCTTCCAGAAGGCGGTGCCGACCGGTCGAATCTGGACCGCCAAGGACGATTCGGTCACGATCCCCGGATGGCTCGGCATCCCGGGCATTCGCCACTCGATCGGCCTGGCGCGGTGGTGGCACTTCTCGGTCACGTTGCTGTGGATGATCAACGGCATCGTCTACTACGCGCTGCTGTTTGCAACCGGGCAGTGGCTGCGGATCGTGCCGACGACGTGGGACGTGTTCCCGAACGCCCTCTCGACCGCGCTCCAGTACCTGTCGCTGACGTTTCCCGTCGACGAGAGCTGGACCCGCTACAACGGCCTGCAGCAGCTCGCCTATTTCGCGACCGTCTTCATCGCCGCGCCGACATCGATCGTGACCGGGCTGATGCAGAGCCCGGCGATCTCGAACCGGCTCGGCTGGTTCGGGCGGGCGCTGAACCGGCAGAAAGCGCGCTCGATCCATTTCATCGCGCTGTGGTGGTTCCTGCTCTTCATCCTCGCCCATGTGACGCTCGTCTTCATCACCGATGCGCGCGTCAACCTGAACATGATGTGGGCCGGCGTGCAGGACAACTCATGGCGCGGCTTCGCGATCTTCGTTCCGGCGATCGCTCTCGTCGCCGTTGCCTGGTGGTGGGCGACGCCTTTCACGCTGCGCCATGCGCGGCTGGTGCAGAGGATCGGCGAGGTCATGAGCCGGCCGTTCGGGGCGGCGACGCAATCGTGGGACGCGAAGAGCCAGCTCACCGAAGCCGACATCTCGCCGCACTTCTGGCCGAACGGCACGATGCCGAACTCGGCCGAGTTCGACGCGCTCGTCGCGAACGACTTTGCCGATTACCGGCTGAGGGTCGGCGGCCTGGTCGAAAACCCGGTCGAGCTCTCGCTCGCCGAGTTGAAGGCGATGCCGAAGCAGGAACAGATCACGACCCACTTCTGCATCCAGGGCTGGTCGGGCGTCGCCAAGTGGGCAGGCGTGCCGGTCCGCGACCTCCTCGACCTCGTCAAGCCGACGGCCGACGCGCGTTACGCGGTGCTCTACTCGCTCGCCGACGGCGGCGACGGCGGCCGCTACTACGACACGCACAGCCTGGCCAACATGCGCCACGCGCTCACGATCCTCGCCTACGAGATGAACGGCGCGCCGCTCAGCGTGCTGCACGGCGCGCCGCTCAGGCTGCGCTGCGAGAACGAGGTCGGCTTCAAGATGGTCAAGTGGATCGCGGCGATCGAGCTCGTGCACGACTATGCCGACCTCGGCGCCGGCGAAGGCGGCTACAACGAGGATCACGAGTTCTTCGGCTACCGCGTGCCGATCTGACCGGCCCGAAGCGCGCGGACGTGCGGCTGCGTTGGCCCGACGCGAACCTACTTGCTTCGCGTCAACGCCTTCCCGGAGTGGATGACGACCGCCGGCTCGCCCGGGTGGTGGTCGTGCTGCTCGACCGAGTACATGGTGTTGTCGGCGTTGGTCCCTTTCTTGTGGACGCCCTTTACCGTGCCGTGGCCGATGGCGCTGCGATAGTGCCAGGTCACTTTCGTCCCCGCCGGGATCGTCTCGAACTCAGCCTTCTTCGGTTCCGTCATGGTGCTTCTCGTGCTTGTCAGTCCGCTTGCGGCTCGGCGAACGGATACGTTATCCGCTCGCCGCGGACGCGGGCAAACGGTGTCAGCCTGTGCGGCTGCAGGCGTTTCGGACTGATGATCTCGCAGGCGGCGACGCCGTGCACGAGCAACGCATCGGCGATCAGCGAACGATGGCAGCGCCAGGGCACCGCTTCGGCACACATCAGCGCGACGCGGTCGGTCCGCGCCAGCTCGATGACGCTCGCCAGGTTGGCCGCGAAGTCCGTGGTCTGCATGTAGTCCGCATAGCCGCGAAACGACAGGTTGCGCCAGCCTGCGTTGGGAGAGTCCGCCGTCGTCGGCCGGAAGCCGCCGAGGCCGCTTGCGTGGGCATAGCCGATGTTCGCGGTGGCCAGCGAAACCGGCAGCGCATCCTCGTTGAACTGCGGGTTGTGGCGCGAGCGCGGCACCGTGCGCACGTCGATCAGCTGCGTGACCCGGTGACCGGTGAGCAGTTCGAGAAACGCCTCGATCGGCCGCGTCGAATGGCCGACCGTCAGCACCTCGCAGCGGTCTTCTTCCGCGCTCCGCGGCTCTCTGGTCGACGCGGCGGCGCGCGACGCTGCCCCGGACGGACCTG